>CAZQES010000021.1:0-33250 GCA_964591425.1 uncultured Anaerolinea sp. | reverse complement strand
GCTAGCGACCGATGGCGAGGATGGTCCCACCGACGCGGCGGGCGCGGTGGTGACGGGTGAATCGTCTCAACGGGCAGAGTCGCTGGGGTTGGGCATAGCAGACCACCTGTCGAGAAATGACGCGTACCCCTTTTTCGATGCGTTGGGAGACCTGATCAAAACCGGTCCAAGCGGGACGAACGTCAACGACCTGGTCTTTCTCTTCGCTATCTGATGGGTGAGTCTCGAAATCCTGCATTGACAAGCGTCAAGAGTTGTAATATTATTAGTTTGTTGCCCCAACATACTAACTTATGAAAAAAACAATTGACCAGGCTATTTTCCGCGAGGCAAATCTCTCTCTTGTACTTCGGAACATTCAAAATGAAGCGCCCCTATCGCGCGCCAAGTTGGCAGTCATGACCGAACTCAACAAGTCAACCGTTTCGAGTTTGGTGGAAGATTTACTCGAACGAGGTCTCATTCACGAAATTGGGATGAACTCCATTGGTACCGGGCGCCCTGCTACACTGTTGGAGATAAATCCGCAGGCAGGCGGGATCATCGGTGTGGAGCTTGGGGTGGATTTTGTAGCAGTGGCGCTAATGGACTTTGTTGGAAAAGTCATTTGGCGGCACAAAGAGAAAGCCGATCCATTCGACGAACAGACTAAAACCATCAAACAAACCCTCGACCTTGCCGATGAAGCCATAAACCGATGCCGCGATGCCGATCTCCGCATGTTGGGGATGGGTGTTGCGGCGCCAGGCACCGTAGATCTACAGGAAGGCGTAATGGTTTACTCGCCGAATCTGCGCTGGCACAACGTCCCTCTGCGGAAGATCTTTTCCGAACACACAGGACTCAAGGTATTCATCGAAAATGACGCCAATGCCGCTGGAGTGGCGGAGCACTTGTTCGGCGTCATGCGACAGGCAAGGGATTTTATTTTCATCTATGCCGGTGTGGGGGTTGGCGGCGGACTCTTTTTGAACGGCAAGTTGTATCGAGGTCACAATGGCTATGCCGGCGAGATCGGCCACATTCCGACCATGGCGGAAGGGACCGATGAATTGTGCCTGTGCGGTAATCCGGGGTGCTGGGAAACAACTGCCAACCAGCGCGCTGTGATTCGGCGCGTGGAGGCAGGTTTGAAAAATGGGCACTCCAGCCTCATTCCAAATTTGATGGCTGAGCAAAATGAATCGTCGCTTTCAGTGGAACTCATCAAGCAAGCCGCCGATGCCGGCGATGAAGTGGCCATCGAGTCTTTTTCTGAAGTAGGGAGCGCCATGGGGCAGGGAATTGCCGGCATAGTGAACATCTTCAACCCGGAAAAGATCGTTATCGGCGGGACGTTGAGCACGGCAAGCGGATATTTGCTCCCCGCCGTGAAAGAGGTGGTGTCGCAACGCGCCTTGAACGATGTGTTGAGGAAGACCGAGGTGATCCCTTCGGTATTCGGCGACGATGCCAGTTTGTTCGGCGCAGTCGCGATCGTTGTGGAGGATATTATGTGGAATCCATCGAGTGTTGAAAGGAGGTGATGCGGAAGCGTGTCGAAGATTCTCAGTGTGTCCATGTCGAAGATTCGTATTTCAACATTAGATTAGGAGAAGAAGAATGAATAAGAAACTGTTTTACCTTGTGAGCGCGTTGATGATCGTTTCGATCGCGCTTGCATCGTGTGCGCCCGCGGCAACAGAAGCGCCTGCAACCCAGGCTCCCGCTGCGGCAGATCAGGTGGAAGTGTTCTCATGGTGGACCGGCGGCGGCGAAGCGGCTGGTCTCGAAGCCATGATCGAAGTGTTTGCCACAACCGACCCGAATGTCGAATTCGTCAATGCGGCTGTCGCGGGTGGTGCCGGTACGAATGCGCGCGCTGTGCTTGCCACGCGCTTGCAAGCAGGGGACCCGCCTGATTCCTGGCAGGGACATGCCGGTCAGGAATTGATCGGCACCTATGTAGCCGGTGGTCAGATCGAACCGCTGAATGACCTCTATGAGTCTGAGGGTTGGCTCGATGTGATGCCTGAAACCTTAATCCCGCTGATCTCGGATAATGGTAACATCTATTCCGTGCCGGTCAACATCCACCGCGCGAACGTGCTCTGGTATAACCCCGGCGTGCTCGAAGCCAATGGCGTTGAAGTGCCGACCACCATGGATGAATGGTTTGCCGCCATGGATACCTTGCAAGCCGCGGGCGTTCAACCCCTCGCGCTCGGCGAACAATGGACGAAACTGCACCTGCTCGAAACCGTTCTGCTCGGCACGCTTGGTCCCGATGCTTACAACGGTTTGTGGGATGGTTCCACCGATTGGGGCAGCGCCGAAGTCAAAACCGCTTTGGAGAATTACGCCAAAGTGTTGACCTATGCCAACAGTGACTCCGCTTCGTTGACGTGGCAGGATGCCTCGCAACTCGTCGTGAACGGCGATGCCGCTTTCAACGTGATGGGCGACTGGGCGGCTGGCTACTTCATCGAATTGGGCAAGACCGCCAACACCGATTACGGCTGGGCGGCGACTCCCGGTAGTGGTGGCGTGTTCCAATTCCTTTCCGATTCCTTCGTCCTTGCGGTTGGCGCTCCCCATCGGGATGCCGCGCTCGCCTGGTTGAAGGTGGCAGGTTCAAAGGAAGGACAGGAAGCGTTCAACCCAGTCAAGGGCTCCATCTGCGCCCGCACCGACTGCGACAAATCCCTGTTCGGTGAATACCTGCAATCCGCCATGGAAGATTGGTCCTCCAACACGGTGGTCGGTTCGCTGACCCATGGTGTGGTCGCCAACGATTCGTGGAAGACAGAGATCGATACCGCCCTCGGCTTGTTCCTCGCCGACGGCAACGTGGACAACTTCCAAGCCGCTTTGGTTGCCGCTTGCGCATCCTCCGGTTCTTGCAAGTAAGTCTGGTGATAGAATTGCTGAGGCTCCACATGGAGCCTCAGCAATTTTTTTATTGTCTCAAGGAATGGTAGCGACATGCTGAAAGATAAAGACCGCGTTCTGAATATCATCCTTATCTCACCCTCCATTCTGGCTGTGTTAATCTTCATCTATGGCTTCATTGCGTGGTCGGTGCGGGTCTCGTTGAGCAAGTGGAAGGGGTTGACTCCGGACTACACATGGAACAGCATTAATAATTATATTGAATTATTCAACGATGCTCGCTTTGCGGTGGATGTGCGGAACACGTTGATCTTTACGGGGGTTTTCGTCATCGGCAGTCTTACTCTTGGATTTTTGCTCGCGGTCATGCTCGATCAGGGATTGAGAGGCGAGGGTTTCTTCCGCAGTCTCTTCCTCTTTCCCATGGCGATCTCATACATCGTAACCGGCGTTGTCTGGCGCTGGCTGATGAACCCTGCCATGGGTTCGCGTATGAGCGGTTTCAATTTATTATTTGCAAACCTCGGCCTGGATTCGTGGGTGAATGAATGGCATACGACGCCACAATGGGGCATGGCAGCGATCGCCCTTGCGGCGATCTGGCAGATGTCTGGTTACACCATGGCGTTGTATCTTGCCGGACTGCGCGCCATCCCACACGAGCTGAAGGAAGCGGCGCGCATCGATGGGGCAAGCGAAGCGCAGATCTACCGTCACATCATGATTCCCCTGCTCTCCCCGGTGACATTATCCGCGCTCATCATTCTCGGTCACATGTCCCTCAAAGTATTCGACCTGATCGTTGCGATTGCCGGCAAGCAGTTGGCGTTGGATGTACCCGCCATTTACATGTGGCAAGCCACGTTCGACGGTCTCTTTTATGGGCGCGGCGCGGCGATCGGCATTATCCTGTTGCTCAGCGTGGCGGCTCTCATCGTCCCGTACATGCGCTACACCCTGAAGTCGGAGGCGCAACAATGAAATCCCTCCGCTTCTCCAAAACCTGGTTGTACATTCCGCTGATCGGCATGGCGGTCTTTTATCTCATCCCCATGTACGTCATGTTGATCACCGGCTTCAAAGCCTTCGATGAAATCGACCTGAAAACGATGTGGGACCTGCCACGCGGCATCGCCTTCGATAATTACATCGAAGCGTTCTCCAAACTTTCGCCATCCTTGTGGAACAGTTTCCTGATGGTCATCCCTGCAACGCTCATTTCCTCCGCGCTTGGCTCGCTGAATGGATTTGTTCTCGCCAAATGGAAATTCCCCGGCGCGGATGTGATCTTCCCGTTCATCCTGTTCGGTATGTTCATTCCGTATCAAAGCATTCTCATTCCGCTTGTGCAATTCATGAACGCCGCGGGGATCACTGGCCTGCCCGGGCTGGCGATGGCGCACATCATTTACGGCATTCCGATCACCACATTGACCTTCCGGAATTATTATGCCAGCCTGCCGCAGGAACTTCTCGAAGCCGCCAAGATCGACGGGGCGAGCATGTTGGGTATCTATCGTTACATCCTACTGCCGATTTCCCTCCCCAGTTTTGTCGTTGTTTTGATCTGGCAGTTCACCTCTGCGTGGAACGATTTCCTCTTTGCCGTGGTGCTGACCGGCAACACCGATTGGCCCATCACGGTCGCGTTGAATAACATGGCGGGCAGCCAGATCATCGCGTGGAACGTGCAGATGGCGGGTTCGCTTCTCGCCGCGTTGCCAACCCTGTTGGTGTACATCTTCCTCGGCAGATACTTCCTGCGCGGCTTGCTGGCTGGGTCGCTCAAAGGCTGAAACATCCATTTTCAAAACAGAGACCCCGCAAGGGGTCTTTTGGTTTGACATTTCCTCCCGCCTCGTCTACACTTTCGCCATGCTTGCCCGCGTTTTTTCCTGCGCCGTCATTGGGTTGGAAGGCGTCATCGTCGAAGTGGAAGTCGATTATTCCAACGGCTTGCCCGCCGTCATCATCGTCGGCTTACCGGATGCCGCTGTGCAGGAAAGCCGCGAGCGCGTGCAGACAGCGGTCAAGAACGCCGGTTTGCATTTTCCCCGCCATCGCATTGTTGTCAATTTATCGCCAGCCTCGATTCGCAAGGAAGGTCCTGCGTACGATCTTCCCATTGCGCTGGGTGTCATCATTCTCTCCGGTCATCTGCCGCACGATGTGGTCAACGAAACGCTTGTCGTCGGCGAACTCTCTCTCGATGGAGTCGTCCGGCACACACGCGGTATTCTTCCCATGGCGGCAACCGCCCGCGCCAACGGATACAAGCGGATGTTCGTCCCTGAAGCGGACGCGCCCGAAGCGGCATTGATCCCCGATCTGGAGGTCTATCCCGTGCGGACGCTTGCGGATCTGTACGACCATCTGTCTGGTCGCCAGCTCATCGAGCCGTATCGCCCTTCCAGCGACGACGCGCTCGAACCCATCTTCACGCCGACAGATTTCTCCGAGATCAAAGGACAGGAGCACGTCAAGCGCGCGCTTGAAGTCGCCGCGGCTGGCGGGCATAACGTGCTGATGGTGGGTTCCCCTGGCGCAGGAAAAACCCTGCTCGCTCGCGCCATGCCCGGCATCCTTCCGGAAATGTCCATCGAAGAATCATTGGACGTGACGCGCATCTATTCCGTTGCCGATCAACTCCCGCCCGGTACGCCGCTCATCAAACATCGTCCCTTCCGCGCACCGCACCATACCATTTCACATGCAGGCTTGGTGGGCGGAGGCAACATACCGAAGCCCGGAGAAATTTCGCTTGCGCACAGGGGTGTTTTGTTTTTAGATGAGTTTCCCGAGTTTGGTTCCCGCGTTCTGGAAGTGATGCGCCAGCCCATGGAAGACAAAGTGGTCACCATCAGCCGCGCCAAGGGGTCGTTGACCTTTTCCGCTAACTTTCAATTGATCGCCGCGATGAATCCCTGCCCCTGCGGCTGGTATGGCGATTCGCAAAAGCCCTGCACCTGTGCGCCCGCGCTGGTGACCAAATACCAAAAACGAATCTCCGGACCGTTGCTCGACCGCATCGACATCCACATCGAAGTGCCACGCGTGGACTATGAAAAACTAAGCGGCGACCGTGTCAGTGAATCGAGCGAATCGATTCGACAACGGGTTCAGACTGCAAGGGATATTCAAAACCGGCGCTTTTCGATGGTCGATGCCCGCCATCCCATTGTTTGCAACGCGGATATGCGCGTGGGCGAGGTGCGGCAATTTTGCAAACTACAGGATGAAGGTCAGAGCCTGATGCGCGCGGCGATGAGCCAGATGAATCTATCGGCGCGCGCCTATCATCGCATTCTTAAACTGGCGCGCACGATTGCGGATCTGGCGGGGAGCGAAGAGATCCTGTCCGCGCATCTGGCGGAGGCGTTGCAGTACAGACCGAAGTTGATGATGGGGTAGATTAACAACGATAAGGTCGTGTGCCCACACGACCTTATCTCACACAAACCCTCTCAAGATGCCCAAACTTGAAAAGGAGAATGCCATTCTAATGTTGGGGCGGAAACGGATGTGATTCCTGCTCTGCGCTTCCTGCAGAGGCAATCCAGCGCAGGGTGAGGACGAAGACCGTCATCGCCGCGCCCACCAGCAGTCCGATGACCGCCGCGCCTACCCCTGGGGTGTTGACCAGCCAGTAGAAGAATCGAAAGAGGGGTTGTTCAAGGGGAAAGTTCATTTCAGCCTCCAGTTTTTCTTTCCATCGCGCGCCCCTCTTCCACTTCCCAGATGGAGACGGGAGGGAAGAATTTGAAGAAGACCACAAACATCAATGCCATGATTCCAAAAGTGGAAACGGTGACGGCGATTTCGGTGAGCGACGGCAAATAGGAAAGCTCATAGGGAATGAGGCGCGGATGCGTGAGCGTGGGGATGAGAAGGTTCCAGCGTTCGAGCCACATGCCGACCAGCACAAAGACGCCCGCGAAGACAGTGGATGCGATGGGATGCGCCTTGAGCCAGGGAGTGACTCCGACGCCAACAAGGGTAAGCAACGCGATGACGACTGCCCAGGTAATAGTATGCGTATCGGAAGTGTGAAGGCGGGCAAGAGACGGCACGAACGGCATGATGTACATGAAGACAACAAGAACTGCGGCTGTCGCGGCGAAGGTGCGGACGAGACGCGGCTGGAAGACGGGCACGCGCTCCACGCTAGGGGGCAGAAGTTTCGGCGCGACCATCACCCACGTCGCGGCAACCATCAGCGTGACCATGCCCCAGAATGTGGGTGCGAATTCGCCGAAGAGTTTCGCCGCCATGACGGGGAACTCCAGCGTCTCCTGCTCGGTAGTGAGGACGAGAACCTCGTTGAGGGTGAAATAAAACCAGACCGCGCTCATCACGATAAAAATCCAGCCGAGATTTTTATAGAAAGTTTCCGCGATGTATTCTTCGAGCTTCATATAGCGGCGGGCAAGTGTGGCGGCGACGAAGAGCAGACCAATGCCAGAGAATATCGCGCCGACTACGAAGTACGGCCCGAGGATGGTGGACTTCCAGCCAGGTTGAACGGTGGTAGAAAACAGCCATGAGGTGACGGTGTGAAGCGAAACGCCAATGGGAATGATAATTACCGAAACCACCGTGATGGTTTTTTCGAGACGTTTCCATTGTTCGCTTGCGCCTGTCCAGCCGAGCGAGAGAATCGTGTAGAGCTTACGTCTCCATTCGGGTGCGGTGGCGGGGATGGTGTCGCGCAGGGTGGCAATGTCTGGGAGTAGTTGAAGGTATAGGGCAAACGAAGCAGTGATCAGGTAGAGGGTGAGCGAGGCAATGTCCCAGAGCAGGGGCGCTTGCAGGCGTCCGTAAATGAGGGTGAAGTAGATGCGGTCGGGGCGTCCCATGTCCATGATGATTTGCAAGCCTGCCGCCATCAAGCCGAAAACGGTCAACGCTTCGGCAATGCGCGTGATCGGACGACGCCAGTTGATTTTGAGAAGGTGCAACACAGACGCGATGACCGTGCCAGCCATGCTCACGCCAATCAGGAAAATGAAGTTGACCAGATACGCGCCCCAAAAAACGGGACGGTTGAGGTCAGTCACGCCGAGGCCGAGAAAAAGTTGGCGGACGTAGAGCAACATGCCAGGCGCGATGACCGCCAGCAACGCCGCAACCGTCATCCAAAACGGACGGTCGAAGCGATACAGCGGCGCAATTAATTTTTCGTGGTCGCGAGGGTCAAGGGTTCGCATTTAGCCCTCCTGCAAATAAATTGTCTTGGGATGCGCACCCGTGTCTTCGAGCAAACGGAAGGCGCGCGGACTCTTCGCCAGTTGCGAGACGGCGCTTTCAGGGTCTTCGAGGTCGCCGAAGAAACGCGCCTTGCCCGTGCAAGTCTGCACGCAGGCAGGCACATATTCATCCGCACGGAACTCGCGTCCCTCCGCTTCGGCACGCGCCTGCGCTTTTTCCAAACGATGAACGCAGTACGTGCATTTTTCGACGACACCCACAGGACGCGGCGCAGGGCCTTCAAGCGAGCCTTTCACGCGCAACTGGTCGGGGTTGAGATGTTCGGCCAGCGTCCCATCCCAATCTGGCGCAGACCAGTTGAAATAGCGCACGCCGTACGGACAACCCACTGTGCAAAACCGACAGCCGATACAGCGGTTGTAATTTTGGCGGACGATTCCTTCTTCATCAATAAACGTCGCTTGCACAGGGCAAACCTTCACACACGGCGGATTTTCGCAGTGCATACACGGGCGCGTCGTAAAGCGCGTCTTCACGTTGGGATATTCGCCCGTGTCTTCCGTCGGATTCACAGGCGCGGGGAATACATCGTTCCAGCGGATGGCGCGCCCGTTCTTTGCTTCCTCGGGGCTGACCACTGGCGTATTATTTTCCATGCGGCATGCAAGGGTACATCCCTGGCACGCCACGCATTTTTCCAAGTCAATTACCATAGACCATTTTGGCATGTTGGTTCTCCTTGGGGGAAGTACACAGGTACACAAGTACACAGGTTCGTGTGTAAGTGTATACGTGTCTACCTGTATACCTTCACTCGTGTATTCGTAAACGACGCCAATCCCGTCAACGGCTCAGACGCGGGATTCATAATTTCAAGCCCGTTGACGCCGCGACCTTTGGCGTAACGTCCCACCGCAGTGTGACCTTGATTAAGTGGCATGTTCACTACATCTGGATGAAGACCCGCCACCAACTTGACCTTCGTGCTGATTCGGCCAAATGGGCTTTCGACGTTCACCCGATCGTTTTCCACCAACCCCAACTCCCGCGCGGACTCTGGATTCATCTCCAGCCACGAGTCCCACGTCTCGCGCACGGTCATACCGCTGATCTCCTGCAACGACGGCATGTTTGCCGCTTCACTGCGTGAGCCGAGACTCATCAACGTGATCACGTTCAGCACGAAGGGATATTCCGCTTCATCGCCAGCAAAAGCGGTTTCTTCAAAATGAGGCAGGTTCGCGCCGTCGCCTGTCATTGAAATGCCGAGCGCGGCAAGTTCATCCTTTTTCATCTCGCCGACGAAGCAATTCAATTCGCGGCTGTATAAATCGAAGTATCCATCGCGCGGCGTGTTCAATCGGTCAGCGCCGACCACTTCGCCAATCCAACGCTCACTGCCGCGTTTGGCGAAGCGATAGCCGGGGATCATCCACACGCCCAATTCCTTGAACGTCTCCCAGTCCGCGCCGATGTCTTTCAAGCGGAATTGCAAAACTTCTTCGTAGGATTTCCATGCGAAGGCTTTGGCAATTGTCCCGCCCATCGTCTCCGCCACTTTGAGGAGGAAGTCGCCGGTATTCATCGTGTCGTACAACGGCTCGATGACGGGCTGGGAAAGTGAAATGCCAGGGTAGCCAAGCCCTTCGATGTGGTCGTCGCCCCATCTTTCAAGGAAGGTTGGTTCGGGCAAAATCAAATCGGCGAGTTCGGCGCTCTCGTCCATGAATGAAGAGAACGAAACAACGAACGGCACTTTTGCGAATGCTTCTGCAAAACGATTCCCACCAGGCGTTTCAAAAACAGGATTGGCATCGTACAAGAACAAGGCCTCGGCTGGCGCGCCCGCCAAAATCTGGTCGGCGACGGCCTGGTAGGCGTTACGCCCGAGCGGGAACTTGCTTCCCGCGCCGTCCAGCCGTTCGGTTTTCAAGCCTTTGCTGGCAACAGAGTCATTTGATAATGCAGGCCACTCGGCGCACGGCATGTAATGCTGGGTCATCACGCCGCCGGGCTTCTCGATGCTTCCAACCAGCGCGTTCAAAATATGGACGGCTATGGCGGCATACACGCCGCCAAATCCGCCGTTCAGCAATCCGCCCTTGCCGGGCAGAATTGCCACCGACGGTTTGTTGCTGGCGAATTCACCCGCCAGCCGCGCAATCGTCGTGGACGATACGCCCGTCATCTGCTCCACGCGGATGGGGTCGTAGTTTTCCAGCACGAAATCGCGGAAGCCCTTGCGTTCCCCGTTGGATACAAAGTTATCGAAGCCGAAGCAATAATTCTTGACGAAGTCCGCATCCACCAGCCCGGATTTGATGATGATATTTGCCATGCCCAACGCCAGCGCCGCGTCGGTGCCGGGCTTGATGGGAATCCACTCGTCGGCTTTCGCGCCGTGAATGCCCTGGCGCGGATCAATCACAACCACTTTGCCGCGCGTGGCGCGTCCACGCCGCAGGTAGCTAAACCCCGAAATCGTGCGCTGTGGATTCGAGCCAGCCTCCAGCAGGTTCGCGCCAAAGGACAGCACGTAGTTGGCATTTTCCAAATCATACGCGGGCAAACCATACACGCCCTGAGTCAAGTACATCCCAAGTTTGGCGGCGGCTACGTTCAGGCTTTCGTGCGAGACGATGTTGGGCGAGCCAATCGCCTGCATGAAGCGCGTCAGAAAGGAGCGCATTTGTCCGCGCGTGTCGCCGTGCATCAGGACGGCACCCTCGGGATGACCCGCTTCGCGCAGGGCGTTGAGTTTGTCCGCTGTCAGTTGGATGGCTTCCGCCCACTGAATCGGAGTCCACTGTCCCGTGGCGCGATCGCGTTTCATTGGGGAGGTCAACCTGTCGGGGTTGTATAAAAGTTCGGGAGCGGCTTGTCCCTTCGGGCAAAGCGATCCCTGATTGACGGGGTGCATCGGGTTACCTTCGAGTTTGACGGCCTTCCCATCTGCCACGCGGACTAAAACGCCGCATCCCGCCGAGCATAGGTGACAAGTCGAAGCGACGATTTTTTCTTCGGCGGCGGTCTGCAATTCGGGCTGTGCCTGCGCGCTGACGATGTTTTTCAGCGCGCCCAGCGCCGCGGCGGAGCCTGCCGCCGCGGCGCCCAGTTTCAGAAAGTCGCGTCGTGAAATTTTTTCGGTCATCAATTGCCTCCGCAGGTTTCAGAGGTGGTGGATTGGGACGAACATTCGAAGGCGGGTGATTCGAGCGGATACGATGTGGGAGGAATCTCCGCCTTGCCCATGGAGAGCGCAAGGGTGTAATCAATCAATGCCTGCAACTGTTCATCCGTGAACATGCCTTCAAAAGACGGCATCCCGCTTTGAAGCCGTCCGCGTAAAATGTTGGAGCGGATCTTGCTTTCCTTGACTCCCGTGTTGGCGATGCGCCGCCCGAAGAGACCTTCGCCGTACAGTCCGTGACAGGTGGAGCAGGCAATCTCGTACAGTTCCGCGCCGTCAGTCACGCCGGGCGCGAGCAGGACACCGGAAATAGGCGGCACGGCATCGGGTTTGCCTCGCGCCGCCCATAGCGCGCCGCGGATGGTGCGCGGTCCGCCCCCGCCGGGATTGACGTGGCATACCGCGCAGGATTCGCCGGTGCGATTGGAATATTCCGGCAATGCCCGCGCGGAGTTGGATGAGGATGAAATCGCAAGGAAAATAAAAAGCGCGATTGCCGCGATTCCCAATAATTGCAAATAATGAATGAGCCAGTTGTTTTGTTTCATCGGCGTGTTCCATTAGGTAGTACCGGCTGTACCCGTCATTGCGAGGAGGGTCGGTGGTCGAGTAGCGATAGCGTACCGAGACCCAGACCCGACGAAGCAATCTCCTGGTCGTGCGCGGGGATTGCTTCGCACACCTGCCCTGGCGGGCGGTGCCAGGGAAGAGCGCTCGCAATGACGGATCTACAAGAAACTTCCAGGGGACTTGCGCCCCCTGGAAGTGGAAGCCAATATTGATTACTTGGCAGGCAGGGTTTGGATGTAGGCAAGGATGTCGAGCAGATCCTGCAACGTCCATTCCATGTTGCGTCCAGCAGTCATCACTGCGCCGGGCTGACCGTTTTGAATCTTATTCAAAACCTCCCATGGATTATCCGCCGCGACGGTTCCGACGAATTCCACGCCTTCGCCGTCGTCGAAGTCAATCGCCTTGCCATCTTCGCCATGGCACATCTGGCAAGTACCCTCGAACAACGTCATGCCGTTTTCAGGATCGCCATTGACGGTCTTGTCATCGTTGATGTAGGGAGCCATATCTTCGACCTGCTGCATGAAGGCAACCAGTGCGTTCAGTTGGTCATCGTTCAGGTCAGAGGAGAAGTTGTGGTCGCCGGTCTTCATTGCGGCAAGCAGTTCTTCGGCAGTCTTGTCTTTGGAAGCGAGGATGCCGGGAAAGCCGGTCATGTGCGACCCAGCGCTGTAGCGTCCGTCCACGCCCTTGTAGTCCCAGCCGTGACATTCCTTGCAGCGCCAGGTATCGTTGCCGGTGCGTTCGTTGGTGGTCTGGGTCGCCCACAGCGGCTGGTTTTCGGTCATGTCTTCCGCGCCGATGGCTTTGATCCAGTTGTCGTAAAGTCGTCCGCCTTCGGCAACCGGGCTGGAGGTCGGCAGGGTTTGTGCGAACGCGATGAGGTCGGCGTATTCCTGGTCGCTCAGGCTGAGATCCACCAGCGCGAGCATGTCAGCCACACCGGGCTGTCCGAAGCGGGCTTTGTGGAGGAATTCAAGCGGATTATCAATGGCGATCGTTCCGTAGTATTCAGGTCCGCTTTCATCGCCGAAATTCAAGGCAAGCCCTTCCGTTCCATGGCAATCCACGCAGTTTTCGCCGTAGATGGTTTTGCCATTGGCTGGATCTCCGCCAACCGCCTTCTTATCCTGGATAAAAGCGGAGGAGTCGATCAGGTCGTTGCTCAGGAAGAGCGCTAGGTCGGTCAGCGCCTGGTCATCCATGTAAGCAGAGAAATCATGGTCGCCGGACTTGAGCGCGGCGAGGATTTCATTCGGGTCGGTTCCCGCCACCTGCAACACGCCCACGAAACCGGTCATGTGCGAGCCGGAGCCGTACGCGCCATCCACGCCTTTGTAATCCCAGCCGTGACATTCCTTGCAACGCCAGGTGTCCTTGCCGCTGCGGGTGTTGGTGGTTTGGGTTGCCCACAGGGGCTGGTCGCCTTCGGGGGCGTCCACGCCGAGGACTTTGATCCAATTATCGTAGAGCAAGCCGCCGCGAATCGGGTCGCCGGCCAGTTCGGGAGCGGGGGGCTCGGTGGCGGGAACCGCTGTCGCGGGCGGTTCCGTTGCTGGGGCGGTTGTCGGTTCGGCCTGCTGACCGCCGCACGCGGCCAGAATCGCCGCAGTAACCAGCAGGACGCCCGTCAAAATCAACCACTTTGAAGTTCGTTTCATAGGACATTCTCCTTGAATGAATTTGCGATGGAGTTCACCATCTTGACGCCCTTAAAATATCATGAGAGCGCGTCAAAGGACGGTCACAGAATGTCTCAATTGTGTCCCTGCCTGAAACAAAACTGGACAAAGTGACTATAATTCAAGCATGAAGAACAAACTGCTCGAATGGCTCAACCATCACCGATACCTGGATTTGAACGTTTTGCAATGGGCAATCCCGCTCTTTCTATCGGTCACCGCCATCCTCTTTGAGTTTGTCGAACATGGATTGGAGGGGGAATTGCGTTTCGAACTCGCCTTTATGAGCGAAGTGATCATCTTCGGCTTAATGGGTCCGGTCATCATTGCTTTCATCATTGCCTGGATGCGGGAACTTGTCAACGCGGAGAGAAAAGCCGCCGATGAAGTACACATCCTCAACCGCGAACTTGAAAATAAAGTGACCAAGCGCACTGCGGAACTGGAACAGCGCAACGAAGAACTCGATCGCGCCAACCAGAATTTAAAACGCCTCGATACAATGAAGTCCGAATTTGTTTCATTGGTCAGTCATGAACTGCGTGCCCCGCTCACCACCCTGAGCGGCGGGTTGGAACTGGCAATGCAGAGCGCCGATTCCCTGCCTGCGCAGGCAAAACATATTCTTGAAACAATGGTGGGTGAGAGCCAGCGCCTGAACCAACTTGTTCAGCGCATTCTCGATGTCTCGCGTCTTGAAGCGGGAAAACTCGAAATCAATATGGGGCCTGTGGCATTGCGCCCGCTGATGGAACAAGCCGCCGATGTTGTGCTTGTTTCAAAAGGACGCAACGTGGAATGGAAGTTCACCGATTCCCTGCCTCCCGTCTGGGCGGATGAAATTCATCTCGAAGAGATCGTCCGCAACCTGATGCGTAATGCTGAAAAATACTCCACGCCCGATTCGGTCATCCACCTGTGCGCCTGCCAGGAGGGGGAATATATCCGTATTTCCGTCAAGGATCACGGCCCCGGCATCCCCAGAGAATATCAGCAATATATCTTCGAGCGATTTGGGCGCGCGCACAACGGCGAAAGCGCCCCGCCTGGCTGGGGGTTGGGATTGTATTTCGCCCGCAAACTCATTGATGCGCAGGGCGGTTCGATTGGCATCAACAGCCCGATTTGGGAGGATGCCGAATCTCCCGGGGCAGAGTTTTATCTTCTCGTCCCCGTAGCCACTTCCAGCGAGGAGTGAGGCGTGTCTTCCATCTTGTTAATTGACGATGATGTCAGCCTCTCCGATCTTCTGGCGGAATATCTCCGTGAGCAGGGCTATATGACCCATACGGCCAGCGACGGGCAAAGAGGCTTGCGGGTTTTCTTCGAGCAGAAGCCCGATTTGGTTGTGCTGGATGTGACCATGCCCAAAATGGACGGCTGGGAGACGCTCAAGCGCATCCGCGAGATGAGCCGCGCCTCCGTCATCATGCTGACCGCCCGCAGTGATGAAAGCGAGGTGTTGCGCGGCTTCTCCCTCGGCGCGGATGATTATGTCAGCAAACCGTTTTCGTTCGCCCAATTGGGCGCGCGCATCAAGGCAGTGCTGGGACGCGCTGGAGACACATCGCCTTCCACGGAAAAACTGGAAGCGGGTGGTTTGAAAGTGGATTTTGCCACCCGCCGCGTCACACGGGACGGGAAGCTGGTTGCGCTAACCCCGACCGAATTCAAGCTGTTGGCGACTCTCATGCGCCACCCTAACGAAGTCATCTCCGCCGAAGATTTGGTGCGCGAAGTATGGGGGCCACAATACGCCAATGAGATCGGCTTTGTGCGCCGCTACGTCTGGCACCTGCGCCAGAAAGTGGAACGCGATCCCGAAAACCCGTGTTACATCTACAACGAACGCGGGTTCGGGTATCGGTTTGCCAATCAAGAAGAAAAATAGCCTCTCAAAATCGATCTTCCATTCCGCGCTAAACACGAATAATATGTCCGATTGTGTGTATCCCTGCCCGTGTGGATATTTCGGCGATTCACAAAAGCCTTGCACGTGCACACCCGCGTTGGTGACCAAGTATCAAAAACGAATTTCGGGTCCTCTGCTCGATAGAATTGATATCCACATCGAAGTGCCGCGCGTGGATTACGAAAAACTGAGCGGGGATAGATTGGGCGAATCAAGTGAAGCGATTCGCGCGCGAGTGCAAGCGGCGAGAAACATCCAGCAATTACGATTTACCAATCCTTCGACAAGCTCAGGACAGCGTTCCCAATCCGACATCATTTGCAATGCCGATATGCGTGTGGGGGAGGTTCGAAAATTCTGCAAATTGCAGGAGGAAGGTCAGAGCCTGATGCGTGCGGCGACATAGTGCTGTGTATAAGCCAGATGAATCTATCGGCGCTCGCCTATCATCGCACGCGAAGCGTGAAACTGGCGCGCACCATTGCGGATCTGACAGGGAGCGAAGAGATCCAATCCGTGTATCTAGCGGAGGCGTTGCAGTACCGTCCGAAGATCATGATAGCATGATGGGGTACACAGGGACATTTCACCCGTTTTTGTTATTGCCGATTTACGGTATCCAATTTGATAACACGTTCACAATCAAATCTGGATTATTTGGGTCGTTTGTCTTCAGATGCACCGCAAAGTTGTGCGGACCGTCCATGCCTTCGTGCATCATGAAGACGCTGGATTGGACGATCGTGCTTTCGCCGGGTTTGAGTACCATCGAACCGATGGTCAAGTCGGGCGGTCAGCACCCCTCGACGATTTCGATATACGGTTGTTCCTTGAAACGCAGAGTTCCGTCACCCCTGTTGGTGACTTTGATGGCGAAGGTCTTGTTGGTGTTGAACTTCACATCGCCATAATCGATCTTTTGCTGGTCCACTGCGATGGACGGAGTTCCGCCTCCGTCACTTCCCTGACGCGCGAACAGGAATATGGCAAGGGCAATGAACACACCGCCCAATGCCAGAAGTATCCACGGAAATTTTTGCTTTTGTTTCTGTCTCTTGTGTTTTTTGCTCATAGAGTTACTCCTTGATTACTTTTGTGTAGAGCGCGTCCTCTGATGCGCTGGCGGCGTTGTAGAACGCCTTTACGGTTGGTATTCAAACTGAAACGAATACAGATATGCGACCAAATCCCAGGTTTGTTCTTCGGTGAAGATCGTTCCCCACATGGGCATGCCCGTCCCCATGCCGCCGCGCAGGATTTTCCCATGTAATAACGCGGGGCTTGCGCCAAGCATTCGTCGCGGATCGGTGAAATCCACGGGGCTCTGCATCACCATGTCCATTGCGCCTTCCATCGTTTGCATGGAGGCTTCGCCTGCTGCAGTCAGGTCGTCGGCAAAGACTCCGTCCCCTGCTCCGTTCTCGCCATGGCATGCGGCGCAGTTTTGAGCGTAGAGTTGCCTGCCATTTGCAAGTGATTCGGGTGTGGTGTTGGATTGCCAAATGAAAGCAACCACATCCCAGCGTTGGGATGCGGTCAAGGTTGTGTTGGATAAGTCATTGAATATCTGATAAGGGGAATGCGAGCGATAGTAGTCGGAAAATTGGTAATTGGTTATTTGTAATTGAGTGGCAAATTGCTGACCGCCGGCTGCGGACGGTTTGTTGATTGGAACAGATGGCGAGTCGTGCGGAGCGTCAAGGTCGAGGTCGAGGGAAACATAAAGGGGCGGTGAAGCAGGTTCGAGATCCGAGGTTGAGCCGCTGACTTCTATCGTGCCGCGCATCCGCCAGTGGTTGAGTCCACACCAGCGCGTGCAGAAGAAGGTGTAAACCCCAGGTTTGTCGAAGTTTAATGTGATGTCGGTGACTTTGCCGGGCAGGATGTCCACACTTTGCATCTCCATCTGACCGACTGCAAAGCCATGCACTACATCATCGGAAGTGATTTTTAGCTGGAGAGGCTTGCCAACTTCCGCTTGGATAATATCGGGATTCCATCCGCCACCCTCTGCCATTCGTGCATGAATCAAAGGCGTACGTGCCCAAAGAAACAATGGAGCGCCAACCGCGAGGAGAATTCCTGCAACGATCAGGAAACGGGAGAGGAATTCGGAGGGCTTCATAGCAATAACCAGAGCATGAGACATGTGGCGATAAAACTAAATACGATCACCGGGATGGGTGAAGCTTTCACTTCCCCTGCGGCTTTTTGCGCGGTGCGTGCAGACCAGATCAAACCGCCGACCAGCGCCATCGTTTGCGAGGGTGCAAGAATGGAAGTGAGCATCGGTTGCCATGCCGCATTCGCGGTGCCAAACAGATTCCAGCCAAGGCTGAGTGGGTCCGAGAGGGCGGCGAGGATGTAAGAGGCATTGGTGAGAACAAAGGACAAACTGAATGCCACCCAGAACATCAAGCCCAATGGAATGAGGGCGGTTGAGAGCGATGCAAAACGTTGTTTGAGTGATGTGTTACTTTTTGTTTGTAAGAGCCCCAAGGTAAAAAAGCCTGGCAGGATGCCAAAGATAATGGAGAGAAACACGCCCGCATAAATGAGCCACGCACTTGAACCAACGTTATACGCCGCATCTTTGAATGCGCCCCATGGACCAAGCAGGACACCTGCATAAATCATCGCCGAGCCGAGCATGATGAAGGCTTTGAAGGCTTCGTCCATGCGCGTGGAAGGTTTGGCGAGATCAGCGGAGAAGGGACGCAGGTTGATGGCGATATTGTCATGCGGGCAGGTACGGATACATTCCAAGCACAAGCCGCAGTAGGTGTTCCTGGTCAAGCCGCCGGGGAAAACATCCCACGGACAGCCATAGCCTGCTGATGAACCGTTGTAGCAAGGTTTACCTTCACAAGTGACACAGACCTGTTTATCTTTGATTCGCAATTCAATGGGGGAGGTTTGGGAATACAGACCGATAAATCCACCCACGGGACAGAGATAGCGGCAAAAGGCACGGCGCTCAAAGATGGCGCTCAGCCCAATGGCGGCAAAGAGCATAGCGGCAAGCACAATGCCTGTAATATTGGGGGTGGTGAGCAGAACACTGCTGAAGAGCGCCAGAAGAAGAAATGAAATATTCTGCAACCAGATGTTGCGGAACATCTTTGGCACACGGAGATTGAGCCATTTCGGTCTTTTGTCGGGAGGACTCAATACTGCGCCGCGCTGCAACCATTCCCCCGGCAGCGGGATCGGGCAAACCGCGCACCATCCACGCCCGAAGAAGGGGACGGCAACGAGAATAAGGATCGCCCACCATGCGATCCAGACGAAGACTATGCTAAAGTTATGACTCCCAACTGGAGAGCCAATGAGTCCTGAAAGGATGGCAAAGATGTAGCCAATCAGCATCACGATAAAGACCGCCAGTTGCGGGTAACGACTTTTGAGAGCGTTCTTTATGAAGGGGCTACGGGTAAGTTCTATGCGGTTCATAATTTACGCAATAGTTCTTTCGTCTTTCTTTCCGCGAGGAAAGAAGGCAATCACGGCGATGCTTGCGAGAGCGATTGAGCGATAGAGCCAACTGTTCGTGCCAACCGTCAACTTGCCAATCATGAATGGGTGCATAGCTCCGCAGGTGACATTACATCGAAAGCGGAAAGAACCTGGTTTGTCGGCAACAAAGGTCAGGGTTGCGGATTGACCTGGGTCAGCTTCAACGGAAACATCGTAGCCATCCACGTAAAGACCGTGTACAACATCTGTGCTGACCAGTTGGATGGTCACAGTGTCGCCCGCGCTAACTTTAAGATCGGAGGGAGAATAAGCAAATTGTCGCGCGTCAATCCGAAAGGTCCGCTCCTGAGGCGTAACGGCTGGAACCGGCAAGGGTGCGAATGCCACCACCAGTCCAGCCATTACAAAGAGGAGAAGAGAGAAACGCAAGCGCATGGGGTTAAGGAATATTCGATGTCCCGTATTTGGAGTAGGTCGCGTCTACGTATGCCCTGGCAACCTGCGGAGTTTTTCCGTCCCGCAACATGCGCATCACATCCTGAGTGATATCCACGCAGATTGAGCAACCGAGCGCGTGATTGTCAAAGGTGATCTTCCCGCTGGCGTCCACGTCCGAGATGTAGCAATCGTAATTGGATGTGTGACCGATGTCGCCGCAACCGCAATAGCAGGGAATGTCCTGCATGATATCAGGGTTGGCAGTGTTGAATTGATAGGCTTCCCGCACCGCCACAGGCGCGGACTGAACATCCGTTGGCATTTGATCCAACGGCGACATGGCAAGATGAACTTCACCCGATGCGGCTGAACAGGCGGAAATTGCCGTGCTTGCCAACGCCAGGACGATCAACAGGAAAAATAATTTATAAGCTTTTGAAAACATCTTGAGCCTCCGTGTTCGGATGGCTCAATAGTAGTCTGACAATTAAGTTAGCTCCAGCGCAGTACGGCGGATGCGGACATGCGCCGAATGGCTTATGATGAATGTCATCCGTCACATATCTTTGTTCACCGTCATTTCTCTTTCAATGGTTCGACCGAATTTCATTTAATATCCAATAAATTGTAACCACCGTCGCCACGCCGAACATCCCCGAGGCGAACACGGAGCTGGATGCCGAACCGAATAGGATTTTCCAAAAAATTGAAAAGAGGATCGTTCCAGTGACGAACGCTGAAATGTAGGAGAGATGAGGAAGGTGAATTTTGGATCGTTTCATCCTTTGCCGAGGCTTTCTTTTACCGCGCTCACGATCGATAGCGGACCGAACACCGTAACGAAGTTCTCCGCCTCTTTCACGGATCCAAATCCTGCCTCCGCGATAAAACGCGGAATCAACCCGTCGAAGTTATCGGCGGTCTCTTCCAAGTGACGCATGTAGGTTGTCATGAAGCGGGTGAGTGACGAATGCGGCGCGCCGAAATCAAGCACATGCAATTCGCCGCGTGGTTTTAGTACGCGATAAATCTCTGTGAACGCGCGGCGCTTATCGTCTGTGACGAGGTGGTGCATGACCAGGCTGGTGACCACTCTGTCGAAGGTCGAATCGGGATAGGGGAGGGAAGAGGCGAGTCCTTCATCCCATTGAATATCCAAACCGCGAGTTTTATTCCGCGCCATGTCCAATACCTGCGGGTCGCCATCCAGACCCGTGATCTGCGCTTCGGGATGGGCGCGCTTGAGCATGAGGGTCAATGTGCCTGTGCCACAGCCGAGGTCCAGGACTTTCATTTGCGGCTGGATGTTTGCCTGCTGGACCAGTTTGAACTTGAAGGTTTCCTCATGCATCACCCACTTGAGCAGGGGATCATACAACGGGGTGAGCCATTTAAAACGAAGTGCGGGAATATACTTTGCGCTCATTGGCCATAGTGTATACCGCTTCGAGAAAAGTGGCGAGCGGTTTTCAGCCTGCTTTGTAATAAGCAAAATAGCCTATGGACCATAGGCTATTCGAGAAATAACATATTTCGATTTTTTAGAAAACGAGAACCTGATCCACCTCAATCGTCCATTGTCCCGCCAAATCCATGCTCCCGTCAATAATCCCGTCAATCTTAAGTTCAGGCTCGAGCCCGCGAGCCTCGCTGCAAGTCCCTCAGGTGGCGACCATTCCGCGTTGGGCAAGGGATTTGATCATGCGCTCCACGTTGTAATAGCCATCGGGAGTCTTCTGTCCCTTGCGGGCGCACAATACGCCGTCACCCATGAGAAAAACGCGCACTTGGGCTTCTGGTTTCTTGACCAGGTTAAGCGCCAGGCGTAAGGCATTATATGGACGCTCATTTCCGTATGGAGCGTCGTTGATGATAAATAGGTATTTCTTTTGGATGTCATCCATAGAGTGTTCTCCAAGCTGGGATTATGCGCGCGCTGTTTCCACCAGCGCCGCGCCAGATTCAAGGTTTTCCAAAAGCACCTGACGCATCAGGTCACAAGCCTTGATGATCTTTGAATTGCTCAAGCGATAGTAGATATTCAGCCCCTCGCGCCGCGCAACGACGATTCCCTTTTGACGCATCAGCGCCAAATGCTGGGAGAGATTCGCCTGGCTGATTTGCATGGCTTCGATCAACTCGCCGACCGTCTTTTCGCCGTCACGCAAGTGCGTGATGATCTCCAATCGCTTTGGGTTGGCAAGCGTCTGGCAGATACTGGCGTGGAGTTCGTACAGTTGCTGTTCTGACATGAGTGTTTCCTGTATTATAAATATTAAATATTCTAATGTTTGAATATAGTTTTGTCAATAATAAAGCGGCGGTCCTCTAGGAAAGTGACCGCCGCTTGCCTTCAGATCAGGGCTTCTTCAATGCCGTTCCGCAATAGGGACAGTTTTGCCAATCGCTCTGCGTTCCCTTTCCACAATTGGGGCAAGGACTGAACGAAGATGGCGGTGTGGGGCTTCCAGCATTCCGCACCAACACAGCGACACCAAATGCGATGAGCGCGATTACGCCGATGGGGATCAACCACATGAACGTCATGCCGATCCAGCCGAAGGGAGAGTAACCCCAGCCCATCATTCCAGGTCCCATCATGCTCCAGCCGCGATAGCCGTAGTTGCCATATCCCCAGCCAGACATCATGCCTCCGCCGAATAGGAAGAGAAGGACAAGAATCCCAATAATCGAAACAACCAACCAATTTATTTTTTTCATTTCAAGCAATCCTTTCTATTCAATTCACCGTTGCGCCTCGCCGATGGGCGATCCGCAATACGCACAGGTCTTCCAGGTTGGGTCAACCTTTTGACCACAGGCGGGACAATCCGCCGCCCGCAGGCTCATGCCGCAACTTGGGCAGAAGGCATATCCCTGCCCCAAGGGGAATCCGCAATGTTCGCATTGCCGCCCAGGCGCGGTAACGACAGGCACTCTACCAGTTTGTAGCGAAGGTGAATGACCTTCATGGTTCATCGTTGCGTGCATCAACATACAACCGCACATGGGAACCTCCTTACAGGGTTTGTCCGCAATAGGGACAGGTTTTCCAGTCCACCTGTGCAGGCCGATTGCAATTCGGGCAGGCGCGGCTCGCGACAGGTTTGAAAGTATTGGCGAAGTTGTTTCCAGAGACAGCCCAGACGACCCAGCCGATCAGCAAGAGGGGGATGATCCACATGAGAAACATAATTTACTCCTTTTCTTTGTTCCAAGAATATCAGGCGTGATTAAAGATTTTGTAAAGCTATGACAAAGATTGATTGAAGATTTCGTTTCTGCAAATTGTCTGAAAATCAAATGACCTGTCCAATCAACAGGTCATTTGAGAGAAAGCTAGTGATGATGCACGTGTTCGTCGCCTTTGCTGAGATACTTTTCGGGGTTCGCGTCGAACGCCTTCTTGCAGCCGAGCGAGCAGAAGTAATAGGTTTGCCCGTTGTATTCGGATTTGCCCGCCGCGCTGGCGGGGTCGATATCCATGTGGCAGACGGGGTCGTGAACGGTCGTGGTCATGGGTTATCTCCTTGTTTTGATTGTCGCATTAACAGACCTCAGCAATGAGCGCAAAATTACCCACTGCGCCATAGGCAATTCTGCCTATGCCTATTTTTCGATCTCATACCCAGCCTCGTCCCATGCCACCATGCCGCCGTCGAGATTCCAGATATTGGTATAACCGAGCGACACAAGTTCCGCCGCCGCGATTTCGCTCATGCGCCCACTGCGGCAATACAGCACGATCTTCGCGGTTTTATCGTCGGGCAGTAGCGCGAGGTTGGCGGGATCGGCGATCTGATCGTAGGCGATGGACAAGTCGGTGCCTGCGATATTCCCGGCAAATGGGATGTGAACGTTGACGAAGACAAAATCCTTGGCTTTCAACATGGCGTCAAGTTCATGCGGGGCGACGTTCATGTACGAGCCGCCGTTCACGTTGACAGTTTCGCTCGTGACCTGCGCGGGTTGTCCCTGACACGCGGCGAGGAGGAGGGGGAAAAGGAAGTAGAAGAAATGTTTCATGGCGCTTTCTCGTGGCAGGACAAAATTAATTTTGTCCTACTTGATGGTATGCCCGCTCAAATAACCGAGGTAGGCAGGCACAAGCGGGAGCACACAGGGCGAAAGGAAAGACAGCAAACCCGCAAGGATGGCGGTGAAATACGTCGGCGCGGCGGAGAACAGGGTGAACTTTTCAATGTAAAGCCCGTTCTTGAAAGCCCAGATCGCGATCAGGCTCATGGTATTCGTCAACAACAAAACGCCGATGGCGATGATAAAAACACCGCTGGCGAGCTTGAAATATTTTTGATAGGGTCTCATGCGTTTGATCCAGCCCGAAGCGCGTTCCAGACCGAGCGCCATCACGAGAAATGGAATCCCCAATCCCAGCGAATACCCTGAGGACAGCCACATTGCCTGTCCGACCGTTTGCTGGCTGAGACCCATCGTCAGGATCGCGCCCAGCGTCGCGCCGATGCACGGGCTCCAACCGGCGGCGAAGAAAATGCCCATGAGGGCAGACCCGCCATACGTCCCGCGTTGACCCGCCGCAGGATTCGTCCGAGTGTCGTAATAAAACCATGGGAGTCGGATCACATCGAGAGTCGCCAGTCCGAACATGATCACGATCACGCCGCCAATTTGGGCGATGACCCGTTTGTATGCGCCGAATAATTGACCCAGCGCCGTTACCGAGCCGCCCCAGCCAACCACAAAGACCAGCGAGAAGCCGAGGACAAAAAGCAGGGCATGTAAAAATATTTTCAATCGATCGGTTTGGGAGGGAAAAGAGGCGCGCACAGTTTCGGTGGTCATGAATCTTCCTGTGTGAAAAGGATTTGACTTATCATACGCAAACCCCCGCCCCTGCATGAGCGCAGGATGACGGGATTCGGGATAGGCAAAATGGCTTATGACGTTCGTCGCTTCAGACCCTGACGGTGAGCCTGGTTCCCTTCCCCAAAGCGGATTCGATCTCGAGCCTCGCCCCGATCAGGTCGGCGCGTTCGTGAATGCCCAGCAAACCGAAATGTCCGTTGGGCGCGAACTCGGCGGGGCTGGCTGGCGCGACAAACCCATTGCCGTTATCCGCGATCATCAAGGTGATCACTGAATCGGAATAGCCGATGGTTAATTCGGCGCGGGTCGCACGGGAATGTTTGACCACATTATTGAGCGCCTCCTGCGCGATGCGATACAGCGATAATTCCACTTCGCGTGAGAGACGGCGTTCATTGCCTGATTTTTGAAAATCCACTGTCAGGGAGTTTCCCTGACCAATTTCCCGCGCCAACATTTCGAGCGCAGTGACCAGTCCCAGGTCTTCGAGATAGATGGGACGCAGTGCCCGCGTCAGGCGACGCAGATTCTCGATCGTCTGTTCGGCGAGCATCTCCAGTTCCTTGAGCGATTGTTTCCCACCCTGGTCTTTCAGAGATTTCTGCGCCAATTGCACACGTTGTTTCAACGCGATCACCGCCTGGATGGTGTCGTCATGCAGTTCCCGCGCAAGCCTGGAGCGTTCCTCTTCCTGTGCCGAAGTGATCGCGCCGATGTAATCGTGCAATCCCTCCTGCGCGGCTTTGACCTTGCGCGACATCTCGGTCAATTCCATTTGAAGATGGCGCACTTCGGAAATGCCGCCGACGGGATCCTTGATGGCGTCGAAATCCCCCGCCGCCAACGCCGCGGCTTTCGATTCAAGCCTCTGCAAAGGTTGGACGATTTGTTTCGCGCTAAACCATAACGCGGCAACGGAAAATAACAACGGCGGGATCAGCACGAGCGGCGCGAGCAGGGTGAGTTCCAGCACCGGGTCGGTGGCGATCATCCACGCCTCTTCGGATAAGTGCAGGCGCATTTCTGCACGATGCGAGATAACGCTCCCGATCGCGATCGCCATCGAAAGCAGGGTCAGCGGCAGGATGATCGTCGCGATCATTCGCAAGGTGAGGCTATGCCAAAAAAGCGAGCGGATCGGTTGTCCATCGTTTTTCATGGGGTTTTCACTTCTCTCAGGGTGATTTGAATTGCAACCGTCATGTCGCCGACGCGCTGTGGGCGGCGAGATAAATACCACAAGGGTACGATGTCTCGCGGTACGATTCTATTCGCTCGTCAACGTACCGGCATCCTGTGAGATCAATCCCAGCGACACCGCGCGCATGACCGCCTCGGTGCGGCTGTTGGCTTGCAGTTTGGCGAAGATGTGCGCGAGATGTCCCTGCACGGTGCGGTCGCTGATGGTCAATTGCATGCCGATGGCTTTGTTGGTGAATCCTTTGGCGGCAAGCCGCAGGACGTCAAGCTCGCGGTCGGTGAGCGGCTCGACGATCTTCTTTTCGGGTCCCTTGAAAATATTGGACATCAATTTTCGCGCGATCACAGGGTCGAGCGCCGACTTGCCTTCATAGACATCGCGCACTGCCTGGATTAATTCATCCGCTTGTCCCGTTTTAAGCACATATCCGTTCGCGCCCGCCTGCAAGACAGCCATCACATACGGGTCGTCATCGTACGCGGTCAGGATCAACACACCCACCTCGGGAAGTTGCGACCGCACCCAGCGAGTCACTTCGATGCCGCTGGCTTTCGGCATTTGGATATCGAGCACGGCGACATCCGGTTTGTGTTTTTGGATGAGAACCTGCGCCTCTTCCCCGTCCCCCGCCTCGGCAATGACCTGGAGGTCGCTTGCGCTTTCAAGCAGTTGCCTCACCCCCGCGCGGACGATGTGATGGTCATCCGCGAGAAGGATCTTGATTTTGGTTTTTGATCTGCTCGATGACTTTGGCATAACTCAATTCTTCCAATTGCTGATTATACGCCTGCGATTGTTGCACGAACGGGAATGCCAGCCAAACGATGCCCAGACCAGCCAAAAGTCCGGTGATGAAGCGCATGAGTGAGTTGAACGAGCCGAGCGCGTCGCCTGCATAGAACGTCGCGGGCAGAGTGTTATTCGTCAGCGCTCTCAACCATTCATTTGTATCACGAAATCCCAGCCCGATGCCCGCGAGATCGCTGAGCGCATGAGTACTGCCATCGAGCACGAGCGGAAGCAGGAGAAGGATGAATCCCCACCATGAAATCGGTTTGATGGTGCGGCGGAGTGGATACCAAAGCATGGCAAACAACCAGATGCTGGTGTAAAACGAGATCATGCGGTCGGACCATGCCACTTTCCAGCCCATCGTTTCGTTGCCGATGAACTGGCGCAGGATCATCGGGTTGGCGGTATTCTGCCACGCGGCTTGGATCTCGCTCAGGGAGTACATGGTCTTTTCGCCGAACCAAAAGAACGAGCGCTCCGGCAGTTGGTGGCAGAAGAAAGAGTAAA
Source organism: uncultured Anaerolinea sp. (assembly GCA_964591425.1). Classification (GTDB taxonomy): domain Bacteria; phylum Chloroflexota; class Anaerolineae; order Anaerolineales; family Villigracilaceae; genus Defluviilinea. The sequence continues at coordinate 6,554 of CAZQES010000021.1, read as the reverse complement.
TGAGATAGACCGCCTTCCCGGCGCCCGTCCAGCCAATGTTCATAAAGACCGGCGCGAGGAAGGGAACGAACACCCACAAGCCATAGACGAACAGGAATAGCGCGAGCCAGTGATTTGAAAGTAGGCGCGTTACGCGGCTCATGCTAGATGATATCCCCGCGCCAGCGAAACCAGAGCCAGCCCAGCGCGATGCCTAGAATTCCGCCTCCGACGCCGGAGAGCCAGTGGATCGGATGCGGTCTCATTTCGAAAATCATCTCGCCGATCACCAGATAACCGACTAGCCCCAGCACGAGAGCCCACATGTAAACCACCAAGGGCCATTCTTTTTTATCCTTGCTCGGTTTGTTCTTTTGCAGTTTTGGGCGGTTACGAGACATGCCTCTCCTCCTTACGGAGCATTCGGTTCAGGCGCGCGGTTGAGGTTGGCGCGATAAAAAGCTTTGATTTGTTCCGCATCGAACTCCTCGAACTTTTGAATCCGCCCCCACGACGTGATCGCAAGCGGGACCTCCATCGAGTTCCACGGATAGGCGATCATCTTCACGCCGCCGAGGTCGTCCATCACCGAGCGGATCTGCGATTTCAACTCCACACAGTCCGCCTCATCGAGCAGGTCGCAGTTGTACCATACGATCACATACCCATGCTCGAGGTTGTGGACGAGATAGCCGGCAGGATAGGTGTAAATATTCTCATTGTAAAATCCCGCCTGCGCTTCGTCGGCATAATGCAAGCCGGAAGTCGGCGGGTCGGAATTGTATTGTCCCGGATCGATATCGGCGGGGAGATGCGGGTCGCTCCTCATGATGGAAACTGACTCGCCAGCCGCAGGTTTGACTCCCTGCCAGACCATCAACCCAATGATCGCCACGACTGCCAGCGCGACGCCGCCCCAGATGAGGTTGGAAACCAATTTTTGCCGTTTATTTTTCGCGCGATGCTGTTGTCGCATTTTCTTGTTACTCATGCTGTTTCCTTGTCGATCGGATAACAGGCGTCATTTTCGTGACGACTGTTATCGAAGTTTGTTTATTGAATCTTGAACTCAATATCCTCTTTATAATCGAGCCCATCCTTGCGGACGTAAACGGTTATCTTCCAGTTGCCGCTCATGCTGAAGTTGGCATTGATCGAGTAACGCCCTCCGCCCTGGTCGGTGGCAGGACCGCTCATGCCCATTCCCATCATGTCGGTGTGATCCGCGGAGACATCCACCTTCGCGCCCTCGATGGGATTGCCGTCACCATCGGTGATGGTAAAGATCAATTCCATGTCTCCCATCATGGCAGGGCTCGGGCTGGTTTCCACGTTGATGTTCACCTGACTTGACGGTTCGGCTTCCACCGGGGCGGCAGGCTCAGACGTACTCCCGCACGCCGCCAACACAGCCGCCAACGCAACGAACGTACTCACAAAGAAAAACTTTCGCATTTTTACTCTCTCCTTTTTTATTATGTCATTGCGAGTCTTCGAGAAGTCATCTCATCTTCCGGGGAGATTGCTTCGCCCTCCGGGCTCGCAATGACATGTTATTCAACGACCTCGATCATCAACATCAAACCGCCCGGTTCGATGTTGTCGTTGGTGGTGTGGTGCAGGATGTGACAGTGAAGCATCCATTGACCGGTTTCGGTAGCGATGAATTCGATATCATAGCGCTCGCCGGGCGCAACGCTGACGGTATCCTTGGTCAACTGCGCCGCTTCAGGCACAGGATGACCATCCGTCGCAACGATCTTGAATGGAAATCCGTGCAGGTGCATCGGATGAATGAATTGCCCAATGCTGATCAATCTCAGCCGAACCAGGTCTCCTTTTTTAACGGTGATCGTTTCCGTGGCGGGGAACGCCTTGCCGTTGATCGTAAAATAATTCGGCTCCATCCCGCTCATCGGCATTGCGGCATACGTCGTACCATCGGTCATGCGCCATTCCGAGATCATCAAGGTCTTGTCGACGACCGGCGGATTGGCTTCCGGTTCCTGCGGGTCAATGATGAACGGCGCGTACAATCCTGCACTCACTTGAATATCGCCTTCATAGTGCGAGTGATACATGAACGTTCCTGCGGGCTTGGCGGTGAATTCATACGTGAACGTTTCGCCAGGTTGGATCGGGTCCTGGGTGACGCCCGGCACGCCGTCCATCGCGTTGGGGACCTCGACTCCGTGCCAATGGATCGTGGTCGGGTCGGGCAATTCGTTCTTCACGATGATGCGAACTTGATCGCCATCGGTCACGCGGATCATCGGTCCGGGCACGGTTCCGTTATACGTGAAGGCGGTGACAGTCACCCCGTCCAAAATTTCCCACAGAACCGCTTTGGTGGTCAATTCAAAAACTTTGACGCCGTTCTCTTCGCGATATTCGAGCGGTTGTCCGCCTTCGGTTTCGGTGGCAGGCTGGACGTTTGGCGCAGTGATCGGCTCCATCATGTGCGCGGCTTCGGGGTTATCCATCATCATACTGCCCGGGGTGGCAGTCGCATTCATCATGTTCGAATCGCCGTTATTCATGGGCATGTTGGTGTTGGGTGTTACCGCAGGCGCGCAGGCAGACAATATCAAAGCGAAACTCGTTATCGTAAAAAGAGCGATTTTCTTCATCATGTTCCTCTGGAAAGTTGGAATAGTGGTTGAATATACAGATTTCCCCTTCATCATTCCAGCGCAATTTGACGCGGTCTTGGATAGGCAATAATGCTTATTGACTCACCTTACGCAGTCACAATCCCGAAGGAGTGAAAAGATAATGCCTGCTTGATGGAGTCTGCCAGTCTTTTGTCCGCTTGTTGGGATGGATCCTCTGCAAGGGAAAACCACGTCTGCCCGTCGCTCCCATGCAGGATCAGGGTGGCGGGCTCGGGCGAGTCTCCATACACCATCAAAACGACCAACTGGCAGTCGCACTTCGTTGTGCCGTGATTCGGGCAGGGACATTCCTGCTGGGCGAGCCGCGCTGTGTGCAAGTCGAACGTTTGCAACGCCCGCAAGCCCGCCTGCAATAATTTTTTCTTCGCCGCTTGCAAAGCCAGATCGCAGGGCAAATCAACGGTAAGGAAGGAAGGTGCGGTCATCGAACGCCTCTGTCATTGGATGCGCTCCATTGTAGGCAGATTTCCGATCGGGTTCGAGAGCCGCGTGGCGTATTTCCGGGCAGGCGAAATTGCCTATCCCATGTTTCAGCCACTTGGCGCAAGACATCTCATGCCTGCAAGGCTATGATGGCATCAAAGGAGATTCTTGGTGAAACGATTTCTCATCCCACTCACGGCATTTCTGCTTGGCTCATCCTTTATCGCTTCGTTCTACTTTGGCATCCTCACCTGGGCGCAAGGCTGGGACTACGCCTCTTCTCAATTCATGCGCGACCGTTGGTACGTCATCCCGATCATCCTCGGCTTTGGTATTCAAGCCGGGCTTTATTCGATCCTTCGGTTTCGCCTCTTCATGCCAATCACATCCATTGGACATTCCGGTGCGATGATGGGCGCCAGCGGCGGCACATCCGCTACAGCGATGGTGGCTTGTTGTATTCATCACGTCACCGACGTTCTGCCTATTCTCGGGTTGAGCGCGGCGGCAAGTTTTCTCACCCGCTATCAACGCCCATTCATGCTGGTCGGACTCGCCATGAACCTGATCGGTATTGGAGTCATGCTTTTCGTGCTTTATCGTGAACGACAAAAACTACAACCCGTATTTTTGGAGGTGACATGAAACGCTTCATTATTCCCGCCCTTTTGATTCTGACTCTCATCATCACAGCCTGCGCGAGTGCAACTTCGACCCCGCCTCAATCCGACCCTCAGCCCTTCGACACTGCTCAGGACAAGCCTGCTCCTGTTTCGCAGGTATCTGCCTCCCCTGAATTTGATCCCGCCACCCGCATGGACGACCAAGGGGGAATCATCTTTGAAGTCACCCCGCTCGATCTCGATCAAAATGTCGAATCCTTTGAGTTCAATATTATTCTGACCACCCATTCGATTGACCTCAGCATGGACCTTGCCGCAACCGCAACCCTCACGACCGACACGGGAGTCAGCGTAAATTCATCCCTCTGGGACGCGCCGCGCGGCGGGCATCATGTGGAAGGCACGTTGATTTTCCCCGCGACCGTAAACGGCAGATCCGTTCTCGACGGCGCGGCAAAACTCACGCTCACCGTCACCGATGTTTACGCACCCATCCGCGTCTTCGAATGGGAGTTGAAATAACAGGAGAGGAAGATGACACACAAACCAGACATCAGCCGCCGCGACTTTATAAAAACGGTCACTGCGATTGTAGGCACCGTGATCGGCGCCGGTATCGGGTTGCCCTCCATTTTCTATCTGCTCTCGCCAGCGTTTGAAAAAACAGAAGACGATTCCATCATTGACCTCGGGCCGTTGGAAAATTATCCCATTGGCGTTCCAACCCGATTTGAATTTACCCGCACCAAGGTCAACGGCTGGGAACGGACGGCAACCAATTATGGTTTATACGTTGTCCGCGGTAGCAAGGACGAAAGTGAGGTGCGGGTGTTTTCCGATATTTGCACCCACCTCGGCTGTCGCATTACCTGGCATCCCGATCAGGCACATTACATCAGCCCCTGCCACGACGGTCATTTCGATCTCCTCGGCAACGTGGTTAGCGGGCCTCCGCCGCGTCCGTTGGACGAATTCATCACCGAAGTGAAAAACGGCAATCTATTTGTTTCCCTCCCGCCTTTCAAGCGGAAGGGATGAAGGAAGGTTCACATGAATAAACGTCATATCTGGTTCATGGTACTTTGTTGTTTGCTTCCCCTTCTGGGGTTGGCGGCTGTCTTTCTCCTCAAAGTGCCTGTCAACACCGTGGTGTATGCGGGGCTAGCGTTGCTTTGTCCGCTGGCGCATTTCTTCATGATGGACAATATGAATGATCACAACCACCAGTCGAATCGACAACACGATCATACCGTCCATGACAAAGCGCCCACTCACACGCCGTGAATATCCAACGATCGCCGCATTGGAAGGTGGCACGCTCGCCCGAAGTTGATGCAAGGATTGACGTGACGGCGCGAGAACCTTTACCGAATCTTTATAATCGCTTTACCGATGCTTCAACGGATGTTCCTATACTGTGGGCATAGAACAACATCCAAAAGGAGATCAACATGAACAAAACGTTAAGCACGACCCTGACAGTACTGGCAGTCCTTGCCCTGGCGATCGGTATCTTTTTCGCAGGAAGCATGTATTCCCGCGGCATCGCGTTCGGACCTTCGATGATGAACGGCTACGGCTGGAACGATAACGATGCGTACGGTCCAAATATGATGAACGGGCGCGGACCCGGCATGATGGGCGGAAACGGCGGGATGATGGGTAACGGCGGGATGATGAATACCTACGGTTACAACACCGCCAATCTCACGCCTCTCACGCCTGCCGAGGTGAAAGCCGCCGCCGAGACATATCTGGCGAACGTGAACAATGCCGATCTGGAGATCGCCGAGATCATGATCTTCGATAACAACGGCTACGTTGTCGTCAAGGAAGCCAGCACGGGCATCGGCGCCTTCGAGTTGCTTGTAGACCCCGTCTCAAAGCTTGCCTACCCTGAACACGGTCCCAACATGATGTGGAACCTGAAATACAGCGGACTCAACCACCAATCCATGATGGGTGGAAGCGGTTATGGAATGATGGGCGGAGGCATGATGAATATGATGGGCGGTTATGGCAACATGATGCAAGGTTGGGACAGCACCACTCCGCTCGATGTGACTGCGGAAATGACCGTCACGCCCGAGCAGGCAAGTGAATACGCTCAACAGTATCTCGATGCGAACTATGCCGGCGCGACCGTCGAACATCCGACACAATTCTACGGTTATTACACCTTCGACTTCGAGAAAGACGGCAAGATCGCCGGCATGTTGAGCGTCAACGGCTACAGCGGACAGGTCTTCGTGCACACGTGGCACGGCACGTTCATCGAAGAAGTTGAATACGAGTAGACTCTTCTCACAAAAGAGGCGGATGCAATTCGATGTATCCGCCTCTTGAATTTAACAGCTCATATTATTTACCATCAATCCCGAAGGGATGACATTCTTTTACAAAAAAACTATGACACCCCTTCGGGGTTGGCTCGCCTATTCGCTGCAAATCTTTAGTCATTTCACTTGTTTCGGCAGGCTCAACACATCGCCTTCGGAGTTGTGACTGCGCAAGGTGAGTTTACAGGTAGAATCACCTCATGACAAAAATCCTCGTCATCGACGATGAGCCCTCCATCACCAATCTGGTCAGCGCGTACCTCAAGCCTGAAGGCTACGAAGTGTTCATCGCGTCGGATGGGAACGCGGGTCTCAAAGCCGCGCGCGCCTTCAAGCCCGACCTCATCATTCTCGACATCATGCTCCCCGGCATGGACGGGATCGAACTGCTCTCCCGTCTGCGCCGCGAATCGGAAGTGTACGTCATTATGCTCACGGCAAAGACCGAAGAGACGGACAAGATCGTCGGTCTTTCGGTCGGCGCGGATGATTATGTGACCAAGCCGTTCAGTCCG
>CAZQES010000020.1:0-33634 GCA_964591425.1 uncultured Anaerolinea sp. | reverse complement strand
CCGCCCTAACGGGCACCTCCCCCAAATTCGACATCAAAATTGTGTTCGCAAACAAACTTAATACCATTGGATTTGGGGGAGGAAAGGGTGGGGGTTGGCTGTGTTAGAATCTTTCACCGTGACCGAGATCGTGCTGGCATCTAACTCCCCGCGCAGACGCGAACTGCTCACGCTCGCGGGATGGGACTTCATCGTTTCAGTTGCGGATGTGGATGAAAGTACGCGGGCGAACGAATCACCTGCGGACTACGTCTTAAGGCTCGCGGAAGTCAAAGCCCGCGCGGTCAAGACGGATGCGGAACGAATCGTCCTTGCGGCGGATACGACCGTGGTGGACGGACGCGACATCCTCGGCAAACCCGGCGATGATTCAGAAGCCTTCGCCATGTTGACTCGATTGCGCAGACGGACACATCAAGTGTACACGGGAATCGCCCTGTTGCGAGCAGGCGATGGACACCTCCTCACCGACCTCTGCATCACCGATGTGCCCATGCGAAATTATTCCGACGAGGAAATTCGCGCGTACATCGCCAGCGGCGACCCGTTCGATAAAGCTGGTGCCTACGCCATCCAGCACGCGGAATTTCATCCCGTAGAGAATCTCAGCGGGTGTTTCGCCAGCGTGATGGGACTTCCGCTATGCCACGTCACGAGGTTGCTGATAAAGATGGAAGTAAATCCCAATGCCGATGTGCCTATGAATTGCCAAAAGCATTTGGAATATGATTGCCCGGTGTATGGAAAAATACTGAGTGGTGAAATGTAACAAATAGAAGTGTCATTGCGAGCCGCGAAGCGGCGTGGCAATCTCAACTAACCACCCAACAATCATTTGAAGGTTCGATGAGATTGCTTCGTCGTGGCGCGTTGCGCCACTCCTCGCAATGACACGCGCCTAATGAAAGGTAACTCATGAAATTATTTCGTCTGATCAATTTTATTCTCCTCACCGTTCTCGTGCTGACTGCGTGCGGAACAAATGGGATTCCCGGTATCTCATCGACCGAAACTGCATTGCCGCCACCGGTCGTCACCATCAACTCGGCACCCGATGTGGGCGCCGCGCTAGGCGCGTACCTCGACGCGTACAAAGCGGACGATTACAACGCGATGTATGACATACTCAGCAAAGTGACGCGGGATTCGCTCCCCCTCGACCAGTTTGCCAAACGCAACCGCGACGCGTTGAACGAAATGAGCGCGGGCTCGTTCGATTACGAAATTCTCTCCGCGCTGGTCAACCCGGTATCAGCCGAGGTTTCATACCGCGTCACCTATCGCACCGTGCTAGCGGGCGACATCCAACGCGACATGATCGCGCGCTTCTCGCTCGAAGACGGGCAGTGGAAACTGCAATGGGACGACTCGAACATCCTCCCTGAACTGGCGGGCGGGAATATTTTGCGCATGGATTACAAGATACCATCGCGCGGCGAGATCTACGATAGCAACGGCGACCCGTTCGCGGCGCAGTCCGACGTGTACGCGTTCTACGTCATCCCCGGCAATGTGACCGATGAAAGCATCGGCTCGCTCGTGCAACGCGTGTGGACGTTGTGCGGCATCAGCCCGGAAGTGCTCACGCAGGATATCCTGAACACGCCGGACCAGTTCGCCATTCCGTTGTGTGAAGCGTCGGCGGAAGAATCGGAGGTCATCCGATCGGTGGCGCCCAGCGGGTTGCAATGGGAAACGTACACCTCGCGTTATTATTTCGAGCAAGGCACCGGCTCGAACGTGGTCGGGTATACCTTATTCATTTCTGCGGAGAATTTGGAACGATACAAACGCCTCGGCTATCAAGGCTCAGAACGCGTGGGGCAAGATGGCATCGAACAATGGGCGGAGGATTATCTGGCAGGCACACACGGCGGCACGCTGTACGTGGTGAATCCCACCACTGGGCAGATCGTGACGAACGTCGGGGAGAGCGATTCGAAAGCCGCCGAGTCCGTTTATCTCACCTTGGACCGCAACTTGCAATTTTATGCCGAGAAAGCCATCGAGGGATTCCGCGGCGCAGTGGTTGTGATGGAAGTGGATACGGGCCGCGTACTTGCAATGGCGTCCTCGCCGAATTACGACTCGAACATCTTTGAAACTAACAACCCAAACAGTTCGGAACGGTTGGCGGAACTCTACCAGCGAGTGGATGACCCATTTTTGAACCGCGCCGCGCAGGGACAATACCCGCTCGGCTCGGTATTCAAGATCATCACCATGGCGGCGGGCATGGAAAGCGGGTTGTACATTCCGGAATCAACTTACGATTGTCAATACGATTGGACGGAACTGCCCGACGCGATCCGTTACGATTGGACGTATCAACACTGCCAGGATCGACTGCAAAGCGGACGCGAATGCAACACCGGTGACAGTATCCCTTCCAGCGAACTGTTGGGTCGTCCGCTCACGCTTGCCGAGGGCTTGATGCGTTCGTGCAATCCGTTCTTTTGGGATATCGGTCATACACTCTTTTTGAATAACCGCCAAAACGACATAGCGAAAATGGCGCGCGCATTCGGCTTGGGGCAACCCACCGGCATCGGGCAAGTGACCGAAGCCGCCGGAAATATCAGCGACCCGCAAACGGCTGTGGACGTGGTGAATCAGGCGATCGGTCAGGGCGATATGCAGGTCACGCCTTTGCAGGTGGCGCGCTTCATCGCCGCGCTTGGCAACGGCGGCACGTTGTATCGACCGCAAGTGGTTGAATCCGTTCAACCCATCGAAGGACCGCCGACGCTGGTCTTCAAGCCGGAAGCGACCGGCGTTCTGCCGGTCACACCGGAGCGTTTGCAACTCATCCGTGATGCTATGATCTTGGTAGTAAAGGATTCGAATGGAACAGCATGGAACCGCTTCCGGGGGTTTGAAATCCCCATTGCAGGCAAAACTGGCACGGCTGAATCCGGAAGCGGCAGACCTCACGCATGGTTTGCAGGTTACACATTATGTGAAGAAGAAGCCGAAAATTTTCCGGTATGCAAAGATAAACCGGACATAGCCATTGCGGTCGTGCTTGAAAATCAAGGCGAGGGATCCGACTATGCGGCACCGGTCTTTAGGCGGATTCTCGAAACTTATTACTTCGGGCGGAATGGGTGGTCTCTCTACTGGTTCGAATCCAACATCGGCGTCACCGAAACCCCGACGCCGTTCGGCGGCATCCCCACCGAAACGCCGGAGCCGTAGAAACTTATGTCATTGCGAGGAGAGCCGCAGGCTCGACGAAGCAATCTCAACTAACCTTCATACAATTGTTCGATGGTTATACGAGATTGCTTCGGGGCTTCGCCCCTCGCAATGACACAGGCAATGGAGAATTAGAGAATTGGAGACACGCGGTCTCATCGTCAAAGCCCAGTCCGGTTTCTTCACGGTGAAGACCGGCGAAGGATCGATCGTCTGTCAATTGCGCGGAAAATTAAAACAGGGAAAAGCCATAGGCGATATCGCGGCGTTAGGGGATAACGTTCGAATCACGATCCTGGATGATGGAAGCGGGGTGATCGAAGAAGTGGAAGAACGAAAGCAAACCATCACAAGGCTCGACCCGAGACCGCAGGGTGAGTATCAACAGGTTTTGCTGGCGAACGCCGACCAGGCGGTATTCGTGTTCGCCTGCGCGCATCCAAACCCGAAATTGAAAATGCTGGATCGCTTTCTTGTCATCGCGGAGAAACAAAAAATTCCCGCTGTGGTCGTCGCAAACAAGATCGATCTCGTAGAAAACCCAAAAGGTATTTTTGGTCTCTATGAAACGATCGGCTATCGGGTTCTGTACACGTCCGCAAAAAACGGCAATGGGTTGGAGGAGTTGAGGAACATCCTTGCACAAAGGATCAGCGCGTTCGCCGGTCCCAGCGGCGCAGGGAAATCAAGTTTGTTGAACGCGTTGCAACCGGGGCTAGGACTCGCCGTCAACGAAGTGAGCACCGCGATCAACAAGGGCAAACACACAACCGTTTCGCGTGAATTGTTCGCGCTCGAAGGCGGCGGCTACGTTGCCGACACGCCGGGCTGGAAGTCGCTGGGGTTGTGGGATACGACGCCCGAGGAGATGGACGCGTACTTCCCCGAACTGCGTACTCTCGTGCAGGATTGTCAGTTCAGCGACTGCACGCACATCCACGAGCCGGGTTGCGCGGTGCGCGCGGCAGTGCAAAACGGGAGAGTTTTCAAGCAGAGATACGAGTCGTATCTGCGATTGCGCGAGGGGAAGGAGTAATTTGTAATTGGTAATTGAGGAATGAGAATTGACAACCCTTCGACGGGCTCAGGACGACGCTTTGCCCGGCACAGGTTTACGATTATGATTGGGAAACGGATGACTACTTTACTGAAAACTGATAACTGGAATTTAACCGGTCACCAATGGGCTGTGGACATGTTGCAGAAGCACATCGTCCGTGGGACGACGCGCCATGCGTATCTTTTCGCGGGAGCGCCGGGCTTGGGTCGCCGCACGCTGGCGTTGCGCTTCGCCCAGGCGTTGAATTGCCCCACGCCCGTTGAAGCGGGTATCCCCTGCGGAACGTGCCGGGATTGCAGGCAGATCGAGTCCATGAAGCACGCGGATTTGACCGTTGTTGAACCTACCATCAAGGATCCCAACACGAAAGAATTGATTTCCGCACCAAACGGGGAAATTCGTGTTGAACAGATTCGAGAGTTCCAGAAAGCTATAAACCTTAAGCCATATCAATCCCACTATAGAGTGATCATATTTGTACAATTCCAGCAAGCTTCCCTAGAAGCCTCTAATGCCCTGTTGAAGACTCTCGAAGAGGCGCCGTCGTACGCCGTGTTGATCCTCACCGCGGATAATCCCGAACAATTGCTTCCAACGATTGTCTCTCGATGCGAAGTGTTGCGGTTGAGACCATTGAGTGTGGAAGAAGTTCAAAGAGAATTGGAGAATCGAGGATTGGAAAATAGGCGCGCCAAGTTGATCGCGCACATTTCGGGCGGGCGGATGGGTTACGCACTTCGGCTGATCGAAAACAATTCCCTGCTCGAAACGCGCGAAGAAAAATTGAACGACCTGCTCACGTTATTGCCCGCCTCACGCGTGGAAAAATTCAAATATGCCGACCAACTGTCCAAAGATAAAGAAGCGATGCGGCAGACGATCACCTTCTGGCTTTCGTATTGGCGCGACGTGATGTTGCGCACTGCGCAAGCCCACACCCCGCTCGTCAATGTGGATCGCAACGTGGAGATCGAAGACATCGCCTCGCGCATCGATCTTTCCGCTTCGCGGCGCGTGGTGAGCGGACTCGAAGAGACACTCGAAAAGATGGATAAAAATGTAAACTCCCGAATGTTGGCAGAAGTCTTGTTGATGGATTTCCCGAAAGTTTAACGTGGTGACGACTTTTGCAGATTAACAATTAAACAGAGCATCACTGAAAATGCCCAAGACCCCGAAGGGGGTGTCAGAGACTGCAAAGCCATATCATCCCTTCGGGATCTGAAAAACCACTCCACTATTTCTAGAATCCGACCATCCCTTCGGGATTGGCTTTATGGCAAAATTTCACGTAAGATTTTTTACTCGATTAATTTGGAAAAATGACAATAGTCATCAAAATTAGTAACAACTCAAGTCGTTATTACGAGAAAGCAAGCGAGGACGTATACGAGGAAAGATTCCATGAAACGACCATCTCTGCGTGAAATGGCGATAATGACGATCGATGAGGGAGAGGAGATCGCGGGCGCGTGGATCACGCCTTACATTCCCGACGTGGGCATGTACAAATTGCTCGCCAAAAAGAAAAAGGACGGCACATTTGCCTGGGTTCATTTCATTCAGAGGCTGAACGGAACCAAAGACATCGTCTTTCGTGGTGAGGCGAAGGATCAGGCGCAACTGAATGCGTTGCTCGAAGTTGCCAACGGGAAATTGCAAGCGGTTTTCAAGGTGAAACTTCAACCCGCCGACGCGGATATGTACACGTTGGATGGAAAAGATGCGCCGCCGCTGGCGCAATAATTTGAAACAGATGTGATGGTAAGGAGTAACGATGTCTCTTGACCCGCAAAACAAAAAAGATACTCTTCAAGGCGTCTTCACGCGCTCCGCTTCGAGTTACGAGCACATCCGTTACTTTCCGATCTACGGCGTTTGGCTCGTGGATACCGCGCAAATCCCCACAGGCGCGACCGTGCTCGACGTCGCGTGCGGACGCGGAGCGGTCTTATTCCCTGCCGCGCAACGCGTCGGCGCGAAAGGCAAAGTCATAGGGATCGATCTGGCAGATGGCATGGCGCGCGAAACGGATGCGGAAATCAAGCGCCGCGGACTCACACAAGCGGAAGCGCGCCAGATGGACGCGGAGACTCTCGACTTCCCCGCTTCATTCTTCGATTTTGTGCTGTGCGGCTTTTCCGTGCAATTTTTCCCCCACCTCGACCGCGCCCTCGCTGAATTTCGCCGCGTCCTCAAACCGGGCGGACGAGTCGCCGTCACCACGTGGGGCGATGACGATTCACGTTGGGATTGGTTCGACAAAATGAGAACTGCCTATGGAGCAGTGCTGAGGTTGGGGTCGCAAAGTCTCGATACGCCTGAGAAAATTCAAAAATGGTTTTCCGATGCGGGCTTCGACGATATCCAGCTCACCACAAAAGAACTGGATATGGTCTACCGTGACGAAGAGGAATGGTGGAACGTTGAAATGTCCATCTCTGGGCGCGCGGGGTTGGAGAAACTAGGCGCGGAGAGGTTGGAGAAGTTCAAAGCCGAATGTTTCGCAAGAATGCAATCGCAACGCGAAGCCGATGGATTCCATGTTCATCTCTCCGCCTTTTGCATGACCGCGAAAAACCCGGAGTGACGACCTCAGTCGTCCACTACAAGTGGATGAAATGATAAGGAGCAACTATGTGCCGAAGCATCAAAACACTACGAAGCGAGGTCCCTGCCACCGAGGAGGAAATCCGCGCGGCGGCATTGCAATTCGTGCGGAAAGTCAGCGGCTACCGCAAGCCATCCAAGGTCAATGAGGCGGCGTTCGATCGAGCGGTGGAGGAAGTTGCTGGTGTGACGCAAGTTTTGTTGAACAGCATAGCCGTAAAAAGTGTAACGACCGTTTCGACACAAAATTAAATTTTTTACCGTTGGAACCTCCCAATTCTCTGCGGTGTATACGGGGTGAAGCAAGGAGACACCATGGAAAGATTCTATTTCACCCTCTCGATTCAGATCCTCGCGTCGCTTATGGCAGGCTGTGCGAACCTACGACCACAGGAAGCCAAGGTGCTCGAAGACTATCGTATGCCAACGGACATCCCCGCGTCGGTTGAATTGACACAAACCGTCGAAGCCACATTTGCCGCGAAAACACCGCCCAGGGATTGCCCTGTCACTACTTTATCAAAGCAAGAATTCGAGGCACCTGAACCGTACTCGCCCCTCGCGCCGTGGGAGGGCATCTTCTGGTTCGGTTCCGAACATCTATGGACAGCGCTCCACAACGATGGCGTCTGGGCAGGGTTACCTCTCAACCCTGATGGCTATACTCAAAAGATCATGTGGTGGAGCAGCGTGTACTATTTACCCAATGAACCTGAACCCGAGCTTGTTGTGACCGGTCGCAGGTTGGACGCGGACGCGCCTCCGCTCCGATTTTACGGCGCGACGAATGCATTTGCCGATGATATCGGCGACGCCATGCTTACCGGCGTGGAATTCCCGGCGCTGGGGTGTTGGGAAGTCACAGGGCAATACAAAAAGGCGGGATTAACTTTTGTGGTTTGGTTAGCGCCGTAAATGCAAACACTTCCGAAGTCTCGTAGACTTCGGAAGTGTTTTTTTCATTCGGCAGTTTATATTAATTTTTTCGGTGAGGTCTTCAAGCGATAATTTAATTCATTTTAATTCTATTGAGTACCTTTGTCCCAATGGCTCTATCTTTTCATACATGCTAGACTTTAAGAAGCACGTAACAAAGAAAGGAGTTTGTCATGACGCTTGAATCGATCATCGTTTGGGTCATTGTGGGCGGCATCGCCGGCACCATCGCGGACTGGCTGGTCAGCGGCGTGCGTTTGGGTTGCTTCGGCACCGTGATCATCGGCATCATTGGGGCGTTCGTCGGAGCGTGGTTGCTCGGCGCGTTGAACGTCTCCATTGGCAGTGGTCTTGTCAACGACATCATCACAGCCGCCATTGGGGCAACCGTTCTCCTATTTGGAATCAGACTGCTTCGCAGGGCATGAAGCGTCTACCCATCACCCGCTTGAATTGAAGGAGCCGTAGATTGATCTCTGCGGCTCCTTTCCAATCACTCGATCGCCGCGCGTAGTTTCCGTGCCAGTTTCCCAAAATGGGATGTATAGCGCATATCATCATTGCGTGGACGTGGAAGGTCAACTTCCATGTCCATTTTTATTTTGCCGGGGCGTTGCGTTAGAACCAACACTCGATCCGCCAAAAACAACGATTCGTTGATCGAATGAGTCACCATGATGACCGTCTTTTGGCGCGCCTGCCAGATGCGCGAGAGTTCCGTCCACATGCGTTCGCGGGTCATCGCATCGAGGGAGGCGAAAGGCTCGTCGAGCAGGAGCAGGTCGGGGTCATGGATGAGCGCCCGCGCAATTGCCACGCGTTGCGCCATCCCGCCGGAGAGGTCGCGCGGGAGCGAGTCTTCGAATCCCTGTAATCCAACCAGTTCGATCAGCTCATTTGTTTTTTTGCGCGCGGCCGCTTCATCGATTTTCTTTACTTCGAGTGGAAGCCTGATATTCTCCATCACCGTGCGCCACGGCATGAGCGTTGCCTGTTGAAAGACCATGCCGATGCTGGGCTGTTCGCCGTGACCGAACATGAATGAACCCGCGGTAGGCGGAATCAACCCCGCGAGGATGCGCAACAGCGTCGTCTTGCCCGACCCCGACGGACCCAACACGCACACAAATTCGCGAGCGCGCATGTTGAATGAAATGTTATCCAGCGCGTGCAATCCGCCGTTTTCGTTTTGGAATATAGCGGAGAGGTTGCGAATGGTGAGGATTGGAGAAGGCATCTTCGATTGACGATTGGTGAAGGGTAAATAGGTAAACACGTAAACAAGTAGACAAGAAACGTTTTTACCTGTTTACTTGTGTACGTGTCTACTTCATCACGGAATGAATTCGTTGGTGAAGGCTTTGCTCAGATCCATCTTCTCCGCAATCAAACCCATGTCGAGCAGAACAGCCTGCATGTTCTCCCATGCTTGCGGGTCGGAGAAACCGAGTCGCTCTGCCTTCCATTGCTCGACAGAGATTTCAAGCACCTGCTTTTGCACATCCGCGTCAAGGTCGGCAAAGTTCGGGACGTGTGACGAGCTCAATTCGAACGCTTCATCTGGATTCGCAAGCGTATCTTCCAACCCCTTCAAGAACGCGCCGACGAATGCGCGCACCAGTTCAGGATCCTCCGCGATCACTTTTTCACTCGCCAGTAATCCGTTCGCCGCGAGTTGAGCATAGTCCGCCACGCGCAACTCGGTCACTGCGATGCCCTGCGCGCGCAGTTGAACCGGTTCGTTCGCCGCATAACCGACGATGATGTCCTGTTCGCCAGCCACCATCAACTCCACCTGATTGAATCCGATCGCATCGAGAGTCACGTCCGCTTCGGTCAGTTCACCCGCGTCGAGCAACGCGCGCAAGCCGATGTAATTCGCGCCGAACAACCCGGGCAGTCCAATTTTCTTTCCCTTCAAATCCTGCGGCACGATCACGCCGAGTTCACTTTTCGCGATCAACGATACGGGATACTCTTGATACCACGCGGCGACATACGTGACGGGCAATCCTTGCGCGCGGGCGAGCAAGACCTGTTCACCCGAAACAACCGCGAACGGCAACTCGCCCGCGGCAACCAGTTCGACACCTTTAGTTTCAAACGAATAATCGAACTCGATCTCGATCCCCGCCTCGGCGAAATATCCTTTTTCAACGGCGACGTAGAACGGTGCGTATTGGATGTTCGGGATGTACCCCATCGGCAAGCGGATGCGGGTCAGCGCTTCATTCGCTGATTGAGAGTTGCCACACGCCGTCAGCGTGAGTGCCATCCCCAGCATGAGTAAAACGATCTTGCGAAACATTTTGAATCTCCTTTTTGATTCCGTCATTGCGAGGAGCGAACCCTTCGACATGCTCAGGGTAAATTCCGCGAGCGACGAAGCAATCTCCTAGTTGAGTTGGGGATTGCTTCGTGGCGCCGAGGCGCCACTCGCAATGACATTAATTTTGCCACTTCAAAAACTTATTCTCTAACGACCTGACGATTCCATACAACGCCAGCGCCAGAGCGATCAACGTGAACACTGCCACGAAAACCATCGGCGTGTCGTATTGAAAATCGCCGAGTTGCAGTAAGAAGCCGAGACCGCTTTCGGCATCCACGAGCTCGCCTACGATGGCGCCGATGACCGAAAGCGTCGCGCCGATTCGTAATCCGCCCAGAAATACAGGTAATGACGCGGGCACTTCCACCTTCCACAAAATCTGCGCGCGCGAAGCATGGAGGGAGTTCATCAAGTCATATAGCGCGATGGGAACGGCGCGCACTCCAACGATGGTGTTCACCAGCACCGGGAAGAACACGATCAACGCGCAGATGACCACCTTCGAGAGAATCCCATCTCCCAGCCAAATGACCAATAACGGCGCAATTGCGATCACGGGAATTGCCTGACTTGCAACAAGATATGGCGACAACACTTTTTCCAGTGAACGCGACTTGGCAAGCGCATACCCCACAATCGTGGCGAACATCACGCCTGCGATGAGTCCTAGCACGATTTCGACCAGCGTTATGCCTGTGTGATACAGCAGACTTCCGTCCTGTAGCGCGCGGAGGAAACGCGTCCACACGCTGAACGGGGAGGGCAGAATGAAGTTCGGGAGTCCGCTGTAGCGCGTGAGGAGGTCCCAACCGAGGAGGAAAACTGCCAGAGAAATAATGATCGGAGTAAATCGTTTATTCATTGTGACTTCTCCCTCACCTCAACCCTCTCCCGCTGGGAGAGGGGAGGCGAGGAATTAAAAAAGCGCCGCGAATAGTCGGGGCGCAGAATCAAGCCTCCACGGAGTCCGAAGCGGAAATAAAAGTCCCGAAAACATCGTGCGTTTTCGGGGATCTAAGTCGAATCAGACTCGCGTTGAGTCGATATCCTTCTACCATCCAGACTGTTACTGTCGGCTCCGGAGTTTCACCGGATCATGCGTTGTATGACCGACTTAAGTCGGTCATACTTGGCTCGCGGGCTGTACCGCCGATCGGGAATTACACCCTGCCCCGAAGGTTTGTATTAAGTTGGCACGATTATATCGCAATTTACAGCCGGAGGCTTTTCCTTTCGCTGGCTTCGGCGAAAGTTTGTGCGACACCCAGCCGTTTGAGCAGGTTGAGGATCAACCACAACAGGAAGTAAGCGATCCATGCCAGCGAGTCGAGTAAGCCGACCAACAAAAGATAGAGCGGCAGTATCAAGCCGATCGGAATAAAGCGGACATACGGCTGGATGGAGGCTTCGAGCCGGTTCCACGAATCGTCGAGGGTCTTGCGCGCCTGTTCGAGGTAGATATCTTTTTCGAGGGGATCCATGTCTGGTTGGTTTTGCACTTGCGATTCCAGCCCGGAAAGCAGCATTTCCTCGGCGGCGCGCTTGTATCCTTGCGGGATGACGAGTTGATCCTGCGCGGTGAGGCGGTATCCCCATGCGAAACTGAGGCTCAACAATAAGGAAAGAGTGATGATGATCTTTCGTTGTTCGTACATGAGCGGACGAAGCGAAAATGCCAGCCTTCTTTCAAGTTCGAGCGACAAGATGCGCGAATACAATGCCATGCCCGCGAAGTAGACCAGTGTGCCCGCGAATGGAATCCACCCGTCGCGCCAGGTGATGAGAAATGCGATGGCGCCGAGGGTGTGACCAAAAAGGAGCAAACGCAGCGGGTGCAAGAGCGCACTGGATAACCCAACCAGCACCTCGATGAGGATCAGCGAGGCGATCACCCATAGCGCAGATTTCAACGCCTGTGAAAATGGGAAGAACAACTCGCGGTATTGGGTTGCCACCCTGCCGCAGAGATAACCCGTCCAACCGCCGGAGATGACAAGCAACGCAAGGAAGATGATTTCCTTGCGTTTGAGTTCGGTCAGCCAATCAAGTTTGGAGAGCGTTATTCTCATGCTCATCATGATAAGGCTGATTGATTTTCGTTGCAAGCAGAAAAAATTCAGGTCCTTGCCCCAGCGACCATTGTATTTTGAGTCACCCTTTTTACAGGAATTATTCGCGCAACCTCGCCATCGCGTACACATCCACGAACTGACCATCACGATAAGCAAATTGTCGATGCGTGCCTTCGGTGACGAAACCGAATTTTTCGTACAAATGAATTGCGGGCTTGTTGTCGGTATACACTTCCAATTCGATACGGGAGAGATTGAGCCATCGATCGGCAAGATCAACCATGGCGTGCATGAGAGCGGACCCGGCGCCTTTGCCCTGCCAGTCATCGCGGACTGCCATGCCGATCTGCCCCACGTGCCTGCGCCGCGGTTGATTTGGAAATGTGTATAAACCCAATTGACCCACAACTTCATCCTCCACGCAGGCGAGCAAGTTAAAGGTGCCATCTGGCGGTTCGGCAAGCCGTTTGCGCCAGTTTTCCGCGGAAGGATACGGAAGTTGCAACGTGCCGCGAATCACGCCGGGCGCTGAGTACACCCGGTGCACGGCTGCGGCATCGGAGGGTTCTGCGCGGCGGATGGAGATTTGCGTTTTGGTAATGAGGACCTCCAAAAATAAAAAGGGCGGAGCGGTGCTCCGCCCCTACAGGGTTACTTCAACTGCGCTTTGATCTTTTCGGCTGTTTCTTTATAACCTGCCAGTTTGTCGCGTTCCTTTTGGACGAGCGCGGGCGGGGCTTTGCCGGCGAAGTCGCTCGAAAGTAGTTTCTCCAAACGTTCGATGTGCGACTCGGCTTCCTTGAGTTCTTTTTCGAGGCGCGATTTTTCTCCAGAGAGGTCAACCATACCAGCCAACGGGAGATAGATTTCCACCGAACCGATGACGAGCGATGCAGAATCACCCGGCTTATCCTGTAGAGATTTGAGATTGGCGATTTGAGACGGGTCAAGCCCTGCAAGAGTTGCAATGATGGAAGACTGTTCCTTCAACAAGTCAACTCGTTCGCCGCTGACGATCGTCGCTGGAATCTTTTTAGACGGAGCCACATTATTTTCCGCGCGCAAATTGCGGATCGCGCGCACGATCTCCTGGATCAACTCAAAGTCGGCGACCTTCGCTTCCTCCCACCCTTCGGGCTGACGCGGCTGTGGGAACTTTGCCACGATGAGCGCGGGGGTCCATTCGCTCGCGAGCCGGGAAATGGAGGATTGGAGAATCGACGAGCGCAAGTGTCCCCAGATTTCTTCGGTGACAAACGGCGTGAACGGATGAAGCAACCGCAAGCAGGTATCGAACACACGCGCGAGGGTTTCCACCGTCTGCGGTCTGTGGTCTGCGGTCTTCATCTGTTCTTTGGCGATCTCAACATACCAATCCGCAAAGTCGGACCAGATGAAATCGTAGATCTGCTGTCCAGCCTGACCGTATTGGAAGTTCTGGAAGTTTCGCTCCACATCGCGGACGAGTTGTTGGAGGCGTGCCCATATCCATGAATCCGCAAGTGACCAGTGATCAGTGACCAGTGATCGGTCATCAGTACCTGACACTTGAAACGTGGAACTTGACACCGCGTTGATCACAAACCTCCCCACATTCCACAACTTATTGGCAAAGTTACGATTCGACTCGACGCGTTCCAAATTCAGGTTGAGGTCGTTGCCCGGGCTTCCGGCGGTGAGCAGGGTGAAACGCAAAGCGTCCGTTCCCATGGCGGGCAAGCCTTTGGGGTATTGCTTCTGCGCGTAATCCGGCAACGCTTCCACCGGCGCGCCATCCAGCACCCATAGCGGATCGATGCCGTTGCCCTTGGTCTTGCTCATGCGCCGACCGAACTGATCGCGCACGGTTCCGTGAAGATACACGGTGTTGAACGGCGCCTCGCCGGTGAATTCAAGCCCCATCATGATCATGCGCGCCACCCAGAAGAACAAAATGTCGTAGCCCGTTTCCATGTACGTGGTTGGATAAAAATATTTCAGGTCGGCGGTTTGCTGGGGCCAGCCCAGCGTGGAGAAGGGCCACAAGCCGGAGGAGAACCACGTATCGAGCACATCGTCGTCCTGACGGATTTCTTTCGAGCCGCACGTTGCGCATTGCGTCGGGTCTTCGCGCGTCACGGTCATGTGTCCGTCCGCGCAATACCACACAGGGATGCGGTGTCCCCACCACAACTGTCGGCTGATGCACCAATCTTTGATGTTCTCCAGCCAGTTGAAATAGATCTTGTCGAATCGTTCGGGCACGATCTTGATCCGCCCGTCGCGGACAGCATCCAGCCCGGCCTTGGCAAGCGACTCGATCTTCACAAACCATTGCTCCGAGATCATCGGCTCGACGATCTCGCCGCCGCGCTGTGATCTTGGGATGGTGGTGCGATACGGCTCTTCCTTGATGACCAGACCGGCTTTCTTCATGTCTGCCCATATGTTCTTGCGCGCCTCGAATCGATCCTGACCTTGATATTTGCCCCCGTTTTCGTTGACCTTTGCCTCCTTGTCGAGCATCGAGATGATGGGCAGGCTGTGGCGATGCGCTATCGCGTAATCGTTCGGGTCGTGACCCGGCGTGATCTTGAGTGCGCCGGTGCCGAAATCCATGCTGACGTATTCGTCGGCGATAACGGGGATCTCGCGATTCAATATCGGAACGATGACTGTTTTGCCGATGAATTTCTTGTAGCGCTCATCCTCCGGGTGGACGGCTACCGCCGTATCGCCGAGAATCGTCTCGGGGCGGATGGTTGCGACAGGGATGAAACCTCCCTCACCCCCATCCCCTCTCCCATCGGGAGAGGGGGGCAGGGGTGAGGGTTTAATCATGTATTTGAAGTAATACAGCGTGACATCCTCTTCCTCATATTCCACTTCGAGGTCGGAGACGGCGGTCTTCAGCCCCGGCGACCAGTTGATGAGGCGCGGACCGCGGTAGATCAATCCCTTTTCGTAGAGGCGGACGAATGCCTCCCGCACCGCGCGACTCAGCCCATCGTCGAGGGTGAAGCGTTCGCGGTCCCAGTCACAAGACGCGCCGAGACGCCGGATCTGCGTCGTGATGATATCCCCGTATTTGCGTTTCCATTCCCACGTGCGTTTGAGGAATTCCTCGCGCCCGAGCTCTTCGCGCGTCACTTCCTCTTTTTGCAGGAGGTCGCGCTCCACCATCAATTGCGTGGCAATGCCGGCGTGATCGGAGCCGGGCACCCAGAGCGTGGAGTAGCCCTTCATACGGTGATAGCGGATCATCAGGTCTTCGACGCTGACGAACATCGCGTGACCGAGGTGCAACTCGCCCGTCACGTTCGGCGGTGGGATCGAAATGACGAACGGCTCGACGTTCGGATCGAAACCCGGCTTGTTGGGGTCGTTGTGCGGCTGGAAGAATCCGCCCGCCTCCCACATCGCGTAGATGCGCGGCTCCGTGGATTTGAAATCGTAGGCTTTGGGTAGCTCGTGTTTGGTCATTTGGTCTCCTCATGTCATTGCGAGTGGCGCCTCGCGCCACGAAGCAATCTCCAACTTTGCAGGGGATTGCTTCGTCGCAACGAACGCTCCTCGCAATGACATATTGAATTTAAAACAAAAACGCTCCGTCCATTTCGAGGACGAAGCGTCGGCTCCGCGGTACCACCTCAATTCAGTCTTTCGACTACGCTCTATGACCGGCTAACACCAG
Source organism: uncultured Anaerolinea sp. (assembly GCA_964591425.1). Taxonomy (GTDB): domain Bacteria; phylum Chloroflexota; class Anaerolineae; order Anaerolineales; family Villigracilaceae; genus Defluviilinea. The sequence goes on along the minus strand of CAZQES010000020.1, from coordinate 17,753 downwards.
TCTTTGCTATAACGGGCAACCCCGTGCTGGTCTAGTAATTGGTAATTTGTAATTATCAATTTTCTTCAGCAATTGAATTCAGACGACTTCGGCGTTGTTATCCTGTGAGCGCTTCCACCTTGCACACTCTTCTCTATCAGGCAACTACACGCCTACTACTTCTGAATGAGTGGGATTATAAGGAAGGAGGCGAATAGAGTCAAGTTTTATTCTTTGATATAATGTCGATCATGCCCCGGTAGTTCAATGGATAGAACAAGGCACTCCTAAGGCTTAGATGTGGGTTCGATTCCCGCCCGGGGCACACAGTCTATTCGGTTGTTAAGGTGCTACAGTCACCTTCCAGCCCGTAGGCTGTTCGTCCAACGGGCATCAGTTCTAGCTGGTGCCCGTTGATTCTCATGGGTGTCTCGGCGGTCCCGCCCAAACCCATAAAATCACGAATAAAAACAAAATGAACCCCGTCGCCATATTTTCCTGCGACGTGGGTTCATAATTCACTTCTTCAGCCACGCGCCGCTTTGCGTTGCGAAGCGCGTACCTGCTCAATGTCTTTAATCGGGATAAGAAGCTTCGAATTCTTCTTCGTGGGATTGGCTTTGTATGCATTTGGGAAAAGTCCATCACGCCACCAGTTAATCAACGTTTGATCACTCACGTGAAACACTTTCATGGCTTCCTGCACAGTCATCACATCACGTTTTATCATTTGCCAAATTTACCAAAGTCATCGAAGACCGTCAATCCCGCCAACCTTAATATTTCGCCAGGCACTTAAAACGTGAGCACCGCCTCACGTTCAAATTTCAGGGCGGCGCTCTCAATAAAAATATTCTATGTGGAGGGCCCGCGATCGGCCTGAGGGGGGCAGGTCAATCGCGAGCAACCGAAGTATACATCATTTGCCGTACGGCATCGCGAAACCATGTTGCACCAGCTCATCGTTCAACACGCGCCCATTCTGAAGAATGTCCTCACGCACGCTCGAGCCGGGCAAAAAGCGAATGTCCGCCAGCCAGCGCCCATATTTATCAGGCTTCGAAATGTCTGCCACCACGCTCGAGCCGGGCGGCGTGTTCTGCTCGATGTAATTTCGCGCCGGATCCTGCAAGCCTTTTGCGGTCCACTCCGCATTCTCGGGCGCATTGATGCGCGCCAAACGCACGATCTCCTCGATGTGAACTTTGAATCCCAGGTCAAGATCGAGCCTGAGCGTGTCGCCGTCCACCACGCGCAGCACGCGCGCCGAATATTGAAACATTACGATCGGCGCTGAAGATACGTGACGAGATCAACCGAGCCCGCGCTCACCACAAAAAGCCAGATAGTGCGCAGAAATGCATCGAGCCAGGGCGAAAACACTGGCACGAGCGCGGCGATCAGCGGCGCCACGTTGAACACCAGAGTCACACCGAACGCGCACAGCAACACTGCGCGCCCCTTGATCTGCAATCGTTCGCGAAAGAACGCGGTCACTGCCACGATGAAGGCAACGTCAATTACGAATTCCATGAGAATCTCCTCGTTGATTGAATCAAACCTTCGACCACGTGGTCGAGCCAAGCAGACCACGTGATCGAAGAAAGATCAAACTTACGCGACCCACTGACCTTTGACTGTCGTGGAGTTCGACGTGATCGGCATCGTGAGCGTGATCGTCGCACCGATGCGATTCGCGATGTTCTTCACAGCCTTCGCCACCGCATACAGCGCGGCGCCGTCTGTGAGCGTGTTCAACAGCGCGGTATCCTGCGTCGCCCAGGCAGTCTTATCGCCAGCGACGAACGCATTCCACTCCGTCACCAGAGCCGTGAGCTCTGCGCCGTCATTCGCGGTCAACTCGCCGATCACCTGCGCATTCCAGGTGTAGCCAAACGAGCTTTTCAACTCTGCGCGCAACACCGGGCCCAATTGCTTGAGCTCGCGCTGAATGTCGCCGAGGCGATCACGCACAGCAGTCTGTCCCACAGTCTGCGGGTTTGCCGGGATCACATACAAACGCGCGCGACCGCGTTTATCGAACACAATCGAATCTCCGATCTTGCCGGAGGCGCTCATCGAGAGCAGGGGGTTAGTTACTTTAGCCATTTCATTCTCCTTCTCCCCAAATCCTACATCCCACCTATCAAACCTTGTCAAGGTTTTCTTTAAGGTTGGTGATCGCCAATGTTAAAGAAAATCCACTGATCAAGACAAAAAGAGATCCTTTTTGGCTTCGAGCCGAAAATCGTGACCACAGAACGCATCAAGACGAACGCATTGAAGTCGCGGCATATCTCAGCGCCCCCGTTTTTGATGATTCAACCAAACAGAAAAGTTTCCCATTCCGCGTAATTATTTTCATCAGGCTCATTCAATCCCGCGCCCAAGCCTGCCGCAGTCAATTCGTTGTACATCGCGCTTGCCACCAAAAAAGCCAAGAAGCCCGGTGAGTCGCCTTCACCCAATGGGTTGATATCGCCTCCGCCAATGACGATCGGTCCCACAGTCACCGCGCGCGCGTATGCAAATGATGGCGTGATCGCGATCGAGCTCAATACAATTGTCGGGTTCAACACAGCGCATCGAGCCGCCGCGATCGCGGGCATAATGCTGAGCGATCCCAGCACAACTTGAGGATCCACACTCAAGCCTTTCGCTGTCGCAGCTGCAGGCATCACCGTCACACCACCCGCAGAGCCTTTCACGCTCACCGCGCCCAAAACCCCGTAAGCCCCCTGTCCCTGCATCGTCGTTGTCCCACTCACGCCCGGCTTGCTTCCCACCGCGCCTCGTTTATTGTTGAACTGTGGTCCATCCACGATTTCAGTTTGTCCCGAACCACTCGGTGCAGCATCCGCATCCGTGTTTTGAAAAGAGCCAACAATACACAGGCACAGATCATTCACATCGCTTGCGAACGAGGGTGTCGTCAAAAGCTCGCCATAGCCCCAAACCGTCGCCGATCCACGTATGGGATCCCCACTCGTATCAACGTTTTTCAACCAGACAACAAATATATGCGCGCCATTGGCCAACGCGCTCGCCCAAGTCCAGGCGAGCGTTTTTGTTGTTCCTTTCAGGTTCGAAGGAATAATATATCTCTGAATTCCCGCTTTCCCAGTCTCAGGGCGCGTCACTTCAAGAACAGGTGAAAATGCATTTCCATCTAATGTCGCACTCGAAAGCACCGGGCTTCCACTCGTCCCGTATGAATACAGAATCAAACACAATTCAGCATCGGCAGGAATAGCCACCGATTGATTGGCGCTCTGACTGCTGTTTTGAATCGCAATGATCGAGCCAGTCGTAACTGGAACTGTCACTTAACTCACTCCGCCAGCTGCATTTCCAAATTTTGAAGCGTGAGATTCTGCCCCACCGAAACCACGCGATCGCTCACCAAGTCCCAGAAGCAAAAGACCTGCCGATTCCCGATCGTGCCGTTGTCATCTGTGAGCACCGCATAGCGCGCGCCATCTCCTGAAGCTGGCATATTTCCACCGCTCGCCGTGTTCACAATATCCTTGATCTGCATGATCAACTTATCGAGCGAATCGTCTTCCGTCAACACATCAAAGTCGGTTGTGTTCGGCGCGAGCTGCATCCCGCCGCTCGAATAACCATTCCCTGCAGTGATCTCCACCAGATCACTCATCACGTTCGTTCGCGGACCGGGCGCTTCGTGCACTTTCATCACCGCGGTTAATGTCTCTGCTACATAAGTGGCAGTCACAACGATCTTGTTCGCGGTCGAAGCCGAATCAACGAGATAAAACCCGTTGTAGTTAACTGTCCCTTCAACTTTCACGCGCGCGCCCGCACTATATCCATGCGCAGTGCAAGGCAAGCCCACCTTGCCCGATCCCTCGTTCGTCACCGCTGAAGCATCAAACGATTTCTCGTTCTTCTTCTTCACCAGCGCAACATAAAAATTTGTTGGCAAGGATCCTTGCCGCCTAAAAAAATAATCATTTGGCAGCTTCTTGCCTCGATTCGTAAATCCAGCCATGTCATTCTCCTTTCATCACGGAACGATCAGTTCCCACGCGTCGCGCGCATTCTGCGACATCGCGCTCCACGCATCATGCAACACCTGCGCATTGGCCAATCCGTTGCGCGTCAGCCAGGCTGTGAATTTGGTGTGCCATTGCTTCGAATAGGAGCTCCGCAAAAAAGCACGGTCGAGTCCATCGCAGAGCTTCATCATGCCCATCACACCTTTCACCACCGCGCGACTCTTTAATTGCGCGGCAGTCTTCGGGTCAATCTGCGCGCTCCATCCGCGCGCAAATCCATCCCCATAATACACGATCAGCTTTCCAATCCGCCCTTTGGCTGAAATCGAGAGAAGAGGGTTCGTGGTCTTGGCCATTTAAACATCACTCTTCTTTCTCAATGGATAAAAAGCATAAACGCTCCCCTTTTGCCCCACTGGGATGATGATCTGCACACGATGCAACCCATATCGAAAGCGCCCAACTAATCGACTAGCAAATCCATCGCTCACACTGTATTGACTGAATTCATCAAAGGGAGCTCCGTCCACAAAGACTCTCATCAATCCATAGGATGGCCGCGTTCGATAGTAAATCAAAAGATAGGCTGACACCAAATTGAAAACAATTTCCCCGCCCCCAGAGCCCGTTATTTCATACCCATCCGATCCAGTCGGCCCACCGGTTAAAAACGATGTCCAACTTCCTGAAACAAGTTCTGCATCAGAAAACCGATAGATCGTATATATCTTCAATGCATCAACGTTCAACTTCTCCCCCGCGCCTCCCATATGTGTCACTTTAATTGTATGCGGCTGGGTCGCACGATAAACATCGTCCCAAATCACTTGATGCTGAAGAGCTCCATTGCCATTCAAATTTGCAACATCTACACCATCCACTGTCACTTTGAAATTTCCGCCATCCGTGTTCTTGCTGTATACAAATCGAACCCACGTAAATTGATCGGTTAATTGAACAAACGATCCATTCGTCAACCCCTGTTTAACTGTGCCATTTAATGCACCCACCACATCCCAAATCTGCCATGAACCACTATATCCCAGCGATAAATCACGATCATCAATCGTCTTCCCTATTGGTTTCGCTTCTTGCCAACCAAAGTCAGACAATGCAGCCGTCCACCACCAAGCCATGTCATCAGCAGGATCTTGATAGGGATCAGGTTGATAATACCTATGACCATAATTCTCTTCATCCCAATGCCACAACAAAATTGCTAGTTGAAAAAAAACCTTGCCAGGATCGTTGAACGTAGCCTGAAAAGGAGCATCCGCCCTCCACAAATCCTGAGCACTCTGAGACGTCTCGTTCCACATTTCACTTGCATAACTCCACCATCCATCAAAATCCGCTTTCACCAATTGATAAATAATGGACGACCACTTGTCTCCAAACGTTAATCTCCAAGCACTTTTAGCCCACACACCCGCAGCCGATCGCATCTTTGAAATATCGCTCAACATCTTTCGTTCGAAGCTCTGACTATTCGTCCGCGGGTCCGCACCAACCGTATACATGCGCGCAACTACACCTTGAATCAAAACTGTCTCGAAGGCAAACCCCGAAAGCTGTGGATAACCAAATGGAAGAATTACGGTGGCCATCTTTCTTTAAGGTTACCATATTTAAATTTTCTAGTGGGTTTAGTCCGTCCCCACATCAACACAACTCTTTAACATTGCGCACTACACATTGATCAACATCATGATCTCATTGCATATTTATTAACAACAAGCCCAAGTGTTTGCAAGGTCTTATCTTTGTCTCCCGCTACTAATTATTTTAGGGCGCTCATATCGTAATCCCCCTGCCATCTCAGAAAGGGACAATCCACCCGCACCGCAATTTCTCCTTTGGCTGCCGGCTCCGTGGCCGGCACGGCGGAGCCGTGCCGCAGCTTCGCCGTCCGGTAGACAATCAGGCAGACTGCTCAACACGTCAGCCGCGCTTGCAGGGGCATGCGCCTCGTCGTTAATAACGGTGAATTCCATCTCCTCGGCGCATCCCCCAAAGATCGCAAGCGCGAACATGCTCACGTGTTGGCTTCGGTCGTGCGCCGCCACTGCGCCGATCACAATGCATCGGCGCGTGGACTGCTTCGCCCTCCGCACGCAGTCCGCCTTCGCGTTCATTTGTTCATCCCCTAGGAAAAGACAACCTCCACGCTTCGCTACACTCAACCCATCTCGCCAAGCGGATTGCTTCGCAAGCCGCTTGGCTCAAGTGATTCAATCTCTCAATTCAACAAAGCGGACAGCTTCGCTGTCCGCTTTGTTTTCGCGTGAACCGCCTCCCACTGTTTCACTACTTCACATCACTCACAAAAACCAACACCCCCAATACAGGGACTCTTGCTACGCAATTCACCGCTCACGCCTGAAGTGCTTTCGACGCCCATTCCCCGTATCTGGCGTCGATGATTGAATCCATCGCACTCCGTGCGCTGGACTTCACGCGCTGCTTCGCATCGCTCACACAAAACCAACACCCCCAATACAGGGACTCTTGCTACGCAATTCACCGCTCACGCCTGAAGTGCTTTCGACGCCCATTCCCCGTATCTGGCGTCGATGATTGAATCCATCGCACTCCGTGCGCTGGACTTCACGCGCTGCTTCGCATCGCTCACACAAAACCAACACCCCCAACCTGCACAACAAAAAGAAAAACATCTGCATCCCCGGCATTCCCCACGCACCGGCCTTTTTCGCGTCCCGGCGGCGGCGAGACGTGCACTCGCCCGTGCCGCCCAACTGCGCCCGGACAGCGTGCCTTCGGCGCGTGCCATAGGTTGGATGAAAGGTAAGCGTTTTGGGCTTGCGGCTGAACGTGGGCGCGAATACCCATTCTTAGAACAAAAATTCACTACAGCGCTTCTGTGCGTCAAATGGCAAGGAAACCTCAACGCCCACAGCCCAAGCCCAAAACGCCCACTCTTCGACATTCCCTAACCCTACGCGTCGGGCGCGCGCTGCGGCAACGAACGCCGCAGAAGCAGGACTTGCACCTGCTTTATGGCTTCGCTCCGCTCAGCCATGCGCGCCCGACCCTCTATCGCCCGCCACGTCGGCGGGCTATCAGCCTTTTCTCCATCGTCAGCCTTTTGGGGCTTTTTCTCGCAAGCTGCGCAACCGCCCCAATTTCATGACCTGCCTTCAAGCCCTTTTCTCGCGCGTGATCCGCGTTGTAAAAAAATCGGTCGCATCGGTTGGCTTTCATGGTCTCGCGCGTGAACCACACAGCGGCGCGTCAACGGAGAGGCATAGCGAAAGTTAAACAAACCTCGCCCGCCATGGTCTCGGTCCCACGCCCCACCCAAAAACTCGAGTTGCCCGCGATCTACGTTCGCCCTGAAATTTCAAACCTCTTTCGTGCCTGCGTCCCCCATCGGTGGCTTCGCCTCGGCTCTTGTGGCCGGGCGCGGCTGCGGCTCTCCTCCTGAACGCTTCGCAGTCGTCGCCCTTCGGGTGCAATCGAAAGGCATCCGGCGGGTATGAGCGCTGTGCAGTCGAGCAAGTGCTCCCTCTCACTCTCGGCGCCCTGCATGCCTGCGTTCCTCTTCTCGCGAAGCGCGATGCTCGACTGATCACACAGCATACCCGCCACCTTTCGATTGCAAGCCGCCCGGCGTTCTTCGCTCCTGCGCAGGGACGGCTGATTCAGTCCATGAAGCATTTTCTCCGGGACGCGTGAACCCCAACGTATTAAATAAAAAAAGCCTCGCCGATCGGCAAGGCTTTTCCAAATCAAACCAATATATCGCTCAAACGTGAATGTTTGATAGAGATACTCCCAGGATCATTCACAGCAAGCGCTACGCGCTCACGCCGGGCTTGCATTCTCTTCCTGCACGCCGGCGTGGCTTGCTTTGCACGTCCACTCACAGGGCGCCCGCAGCCACAAATACAACGTGATCTCTCGTCGCTCGGAATTTCTCGATCAATCACAGCAGCGACCATCACGCGCCCCATTTCCAACGGCACACCATTCCCCACCGCTTTATATTTCCCGCGCCGCGTGAAGTCAGGCAAATTGAAATCAGCAGGCAATCCCTGCAACTTGCAGAAGTCCGCCCATGCTCGACGATTCACGCGTGACCCTTCGGTCGCCAAAGCCGCAGACTCAGTCACACGTCCCGTGAGTGATCGAGACGGATTGATCAAAGCTCCATCACGACTACCAAACTGAAAATGTCTCAATCGTGATTGTGCTGAGCCACACTCCGAGGCTTTTAGATCAATCCGCTGCCACGAGTAACCGTCCACGCGCAAATCAGGCACACTGCGAACATTTTCTAGGAGCCACCAGGCAGGTTTAGCGCAGTCAATCACACGTTTGAATTCTGCGAGCATTTCCAAACCGTAGCCAGTCGGAGCAGATCGCCGCGCTGTGCTGAAGTCCTGGCAAGGTGATCCTCCAATCACACCACCGAACACATGTGCAGGAGGGACGAATCTCCGAATGTCACCACCAAAAATCTTGTCGGGTCCGCGCACGACGCAAAAACCGAATTCTTCAAACGCCATTCCAAGCAGATCAATGCCGGGAAAAACCGACAGCACAAGCTGATCATTCATCGTACACATCCCGAAAGGTGATCAGCTCCCCATCGCTCTTGAAGCGAGCGCCGCGCGCAGTGTGCTGGATCAGATATCGCCGCACCTGCTCATCGTCAATTCCGAGCGCGACGCCGGCGTTTTCCAGTACCCACGCGAGCGCGAGATTCTCGAAGGGCTCGTCTTCGAGCTTTCTCGTCAGCCATAAAGCGAAGGCGTTGTCGCTCGTTGATTCGATGGGCAATCCAAACCACCACTTCAAAGCCCGCCATGAGAACCACGAGCGCAACGACCGCGGCAGCCACGTCTCTTTCTGCCGCGCGCGCACCCACCGCCGCGATCGCGGCGACGACGACTTTGACGGCTCGCTCACCCCAACGCCGCGTGTATTCAGCTCGCCGTTTTTGTTCGCCCATAAGGTTGGCACAGCTCCCGCAATCATTCTATCCTTCTTCCTGCTCATCTGTTCTATACTCTCCGCGCGTCTCGTCAGTCTTCCTTTCACGCTGCCACATCTCCGCATCATCCTCTTTCCAGCGCGGACGATCACCCGGAGAGCCATCATCGAAATATTTCCAAACTTCATCGGTCACGGCATTGGCATCGTCCGAAAGATAGGCTTCGTAATGCACAAAGCACAAAGCCGCTTTCTGCCCTCGCTTCGAGACCACATCAATCACCGCCACGTCGTCGCAGATCAAACAGAGTTTTGATCGAAGTGTCATTAATCAATCTCCTTTCCACGCTGATTAGCTACTCCATACCAATCAATCACAGCGTGCGCGCATTCCTGATGAAGCCTGGCTTCAAAATTGCCGTCTCTGAAAATCCGAAGAGGCGTTTCATCCTCTTTGATCAATAAACCACAAAGCGAGCAAACACAAGCAGGATCTCCAGTATCTGGAGAGTCACCAAACCAAACAATTCGTTGCAGCGTTCCGGGCTTAAAGTACAGCTTCTTTGTAGCCATCTTAATTCACCTTCTGACCAGTCGCATCGAAGCTCATCTGCGCAACCTTTTTCTTTTCCATCGCCAGCGTGTCGAGATATTCATCCACCTCGCGCTCGATGCTCGATACAACCGCGTCATTCTGCCGTGAAGGGAATCGCTTCACATTCTTCTGCGCTTTACGCAGGCGCCACACCAACCGCGGGAAGTCATAGATGTCAGTCATGGCTCATCTACTCCTCTTTCTCTTCACGCCGCCGCCCTGAGAAATTCTCCTGCACCAAAGCAGCCGCTTTCTTTGCGTCTTTCATCATATTCAAAACATCACGGACATGTTGCTCATGTAAAACAAGAATTTCAACCCCATCCTTATTTTTGAAACACACATGAACAGAGCTCTTGCTCTCCGCGATCACTTCACAAAATCTCCCTTCGGTCGAGAGATAATAAACAACTTTATCGAAGTATCCAAACATGCTGGTAGCCATCACTCACACTCACTTTCTCTCAGATAGATCGAGCGCGCATATCCCGTGCGCCCGTTGAAATCCACCAGCCACCAACCCGAGTTAGCCTGGTCAATCACTTTCAACACATCCCCATGCTTTAGCCAGGTCAAAACAAGATCTCCCTCGCTCGGACCGGCGCGCAGGTGCAGAGATTGAATCGCAATCACCTCCGCGCAGCTCTGCGATTCCCTGGTCTCGATGATCAGCGGCACTTCATACACCGCGCCCGCAGGATCTTCAGCAACCTTAACAAAAGTGGGCGACGTCGCAGTGATCACTGGCTCCGCGATCGCGGCGGGTTGCAAACACGCCAAGCTCGCGAGCACCAATGTTAAAGAAATCATGATCAGTTTTTTCATGATCGAGCAACTCCTTTCTCTATGCACTCATCACACGTTGATTCACCAGGACGAACAAAGCCATTACACGTCCGCACCACACCACGCGGATATTTCAAAATGTTTCCGCAAAAGCGTTCAGGGTGATCGTATCTGCACGAGATGCACATACAGTCATCATCATGCTCAGCACAACTACAGGGATGTTGATGGCACACCTCGCAGAAAAAAGCATCACTCGCCAGCGTCTCAACGTTCACGCCCACAGCCAGCGGCCAATTGTTCTCGATGCGATAGATCGCGGTGCCGATCAGCAAACCATCCGCCACAGCTTGCTTTACATGTCCGCGGATCAATTCAGGCGTCACGTGTTCAAGCTTTGAAATCTGTTTCCGCTTTGGATCTCGTATTCCCACCTCATCGCAAGCCTTCAGGCAGAATCCGAAGTTTTCGGATTCTGCCTGTGATTCTTCTTCTTGTTGTTCTAATGGAGGAGAGTTAAATCTACTCGAGGAAGAAGAACCAGAATCCGAGATTTTCGGATTCTGACCAAGCAAACGCCCGAAGTAGGTATCCCCAGCCGGTAGCCAGGTCTGCCGCCCGCGCTCGCCTCGTTGCACGAAAAGCCAGCCCTTCGAAGCAAGCTTCTTCACATTCGCTCGCACGGTGTCATTATCCAAACCGGTGCAGGTCTCGATCTCCTCGATGGTCATCGCGCGTCTGATCGTCAAGTAAGCCAACACAATCACAGCCTGATTTCCACGCAGTGATTGCAGAAATACATTCGCTTCAGCCTGTGACATCTACGTAGCTCCTTTGTTCTATCCGGGCGCGCGGGCAGGTGCGCGCCCGGATCATTTTGAGACAGCACGTCCCGTCACACTTTCACGCGTTCGGCTTTGATTCGCCGCCAGCGACGGGTCCGACATCTTCCACTGCAGGTGATGGCGTCAGGGTCGCTACTCCAGAAGTCGTCGCTGCATTCTTCACAGTGGCAGCGGGTTTTCTTCCGCCGATTCCCAAACGACGAGCCAACCCTGATAAAAAATTCTCGCCACCTGCAGAGTCTTTCCTCATCGAGGGTTCCACCACTTCAAGAGCTTGCAGATCGAGCACGTCGCCCGCTGGCACACGCAGGTGCAGTTGTTCCAACACACCTTTCACCAACTCGCGCGCGATCGGCGTACTCAACGCCGCCGTATTATCGAGCAGCATCTTCTCTGCGTCGCGCTGAGCCTCACCCACGATGCGCGCTTTCTCCACACCGAGGCTGATCTCCGCGGAAATCTCCGGTGCAGCTGCATGTCGCGCGTAGATCAGCACCAAGTGACCGATCATCACAAGGATGAACAGATAGCTTAGCGGTCGCGCCATATCGTCAGCCACCAACCACGAGCTCGAGACTCCCACCTCAATTCCCACGAGGAAGAGAGTCCCGCTTAGCCCGATCAAAAAGCCGATCGCCGCAAATACATATTGCATCGTCGAGCGCGATAAAGCGATGAACGTGAGGAACCACACGAACGCCGCTAGGTCAAACAATGCCATCCCGAAGAGCACACCAAGAAGATCTCCGGGGAAGATCAACTCCAAACCATGGAAGCTGTAATACAGCACACCGCCACCCACAGCCAGAGCAAAAATCGCCGCGAGCACCGCAGCAAAGGGTCCTAAAAGTTTGCTCATTGTCACAGATCCTTTCACTCATTCCAAAGGTTTGCCACTCAGCAAAGCCACTGGTTGATTCGTCTCGCGGTGCACAAGCGCATAATCACCTTGCTTCCACGGATCGATCCGATACGTCGCATGCATTCGATGCGCGCCCCATTTGCCAAGCCGCCGAAAGTGCTGCACTCCATGATTTTTCAGAGTGGCCAAGCCTCCCAGCCGTCCAGCATCTGCCTTGCTTTTTTTAACATTCATCATCTTGTCACAGATCTCCTTTGCATCTACAATATTTTTGCCCGCGCCTTGCAGTTGGCTTCGTCACAGATCCCCAACTGCAGGGCGGGGGTACGTCGTCCTCGATGCAGTCACATCGAGTCACATCACACGAGGCACGGGGCATGCCGCGCTCGCGAATGTTTCACATGGAGGTCAATCATGAATAGGGAAGTTGAGAACTTTCTTTCGTCGCATCCATACGCCGCGAATACGAAAGCAAGCTATCGCCGCATCCTCGCCGAGGTCGTGAATCTCCCCGATCTTCACGCACTCGATGCGGCGCAGTTGATTCAATTGGTCAATCGCCCGGGGTGGGGGAACTCACAGCAAAGCGTCGCGCTTCACTGCATCAAAAAATTCTTGAAGTGGAAATACGGCTCGCTTCATCCCGCCTTGAGCGCTTGCATCAAACGCATCGAGCCGCCGCCGCGCCGATCGTTAAATCCCGATCAGGCATTGCAAATCCTGGCATCGTTCGACACCTACACACCTGCAGGAGCGCGCGATCAAGCCATCATTGCGCTGGGTCTCGACACTGGTTTTCGTCGTGAAGAGCTTTGCTCGATGCAGCTATCCAATATCGATTTCTACAACAACACCGCGCGCGCTTTATGTAAAGGTGGTCAGTGGGGCATCGGTGCATTCACCGATGAAACCGCGCAGATCCTTCAACGCTGGTTGAATTTTCGCAAGCCTGCTGATGGTGTTGGGAATCTTTTCGTCAGCATCTACAACGGTAATTCTATTTCAGGCTATGGCATGGCTTCCATGTTCAAACGCTTAAGTAAACGCATCGGTTTTCAAATCTCCCCTCACGATCTCAGATCATCGTTTGCCACACTCGCCACACTCTACGGCGCGCCTTCGCGCTCATTGCAAGTCGCAGGCCGTTGGCGTTCACCTGAAATGGTCGAACACTACACCGGCAATTTACAGATCAATGCCGTTCGTCCATTTCTTGCCATGGCGAATCTCAAGAAAAGATGAACCCCTAAGGCTTAGATGTGGGTTCGATTCCCGCCCGGGGCATAGATATAGACAATGAGACTCGAATTGTTATGAAACACTAATAAATTGCCTCTTGCAAAACCCGGAGGGCTGTAGTAATATTCAAAGCGATGAACGCTAGGGTGCCCCCCTCACCCTGGCGTTCATCATTTAAGTTCAAAGCGGGGAAGAAAGTGGACTTCTCAACTTCATCACCAGTAGCTGAAAATCCGCGTCCTACGTTTTATTTTTTCGCTTCCGCCAAACGAGCGGACCGATTAACGCCACCAATAGCAGGATAAATCCCACGATGGTCAAAATCAGATAGGTCTGTATTGCCATGTTGACGATTTCCGGCAGAGCGTCCGAAGCCAAGCGAGCGATTACTTGCGTGTACGGAGTCACAGCCGTCATCTCGGTTGGTTCTGCCAAATCCCCTGCGCCATGCTCAAGCCATCCGCGTAACATGCTGAAGATTGCTAATCCCGGTAGCGCCGTTAGAAAGATCACCAAGCCCGGACTGCCCAACCGCCCAAAGCGATAACTGAAAAAGACCAGCAGAGTGAGCAAGCCAAGCGAAACAAACAACAATACATAAAATATTCTTTGTAGTTTGCTATGCGTCTCTGCACTGATGAAGCCCACGAGGCCAATTTCAGTTTCTGTATTTTGCAGTTCAGGGTCGGTGGATAGACTCGCCAAACCCTGTGACCCTTCGTAATAGATCGGTTCTGCCAGTTGACGGAAGAACCACAGGCGCATCTCTCTGGGAGTGAGACCTGCGATATCTTCCTCACGCACAACAATATTCATGCTCGGAATCGGTTGCCATTCACCGTTGGGCGATTCGGCAATCTTCTCGTGCATGATCTCCATGTCGGCTTCCTGATCCAGTCCCTCACGGCTAAACGAGCTTGCCAGCGCAACGGTGAGAAGATCAATTCCCATGTCCGGAGCGGTGACCCGCATCAGGAGGAACAGCAGGAAAGTTGCGTTCATAAGGAATAACAGCAGGATGCCCGTGATCCATTTTGCATCCACATGCCAGTAGGGACGAGGCTTGGAAGTTACACTTGTATCCATATTTGAATACTATACACCTGCCATGCTATTTCGCGACTTACAGCCTCCCAACTTTACAAATCTACGATGTTCGATAGACTCCCCTCTCCCGTTGCAGAGGGTCGCGAAGCACGCCCAAGGTAGGTCACACCCTAACCATCCTCACCCAAAAACCGTCACTACTGCCTTGAGGGCGTTCTTCTGCGCAACCTTTTTAACCCAGCGTTAAAAATAAACACTTGGCGTACACGTTAGGAACATTTAGTCCTCTTGTAAATAAGTGAGAATATGTTCAGCAATTGCCTTTGCTAACAATGGGGGAACAGCATTTCCAATTTGATTATATTGGGAAAGATAGTTATCTTCATGGCGTCCGTATCTTTCGAGAAGTTTTCTTGAAATAACAGTTCTCTTACCCATAAATCTGTATGAATCAGGAAAGGATTGTAATCTGGCAGCTTCGCGAGCACTTAGATTTCTATTCTGATTTGGATGAACAAAGCTTGAATAAAAATGTGCTGGGATTGTGAAAGATGGATTATTGGGGTCAAGGCGACGATTATTCGAATGATAAGGTGTTTCTGACACCTCACCATTTCCGTTTCTCTTCTTTACCCGATATTCAGACGGTATTTCCATCACTGAGTGCCCGGCGCGTATTAACTTAAATCTTTCAATCATTGATATTGTATGCTTCATGGCAACATGATTGTAAAGTTTTTTCTGAGTGCCTCTAGCCCATTTCTGGTAGTCGGATTTTGGTTTAATTTGATAATCCTGTATCTCTTTACCATCGCCTACTTTTAAAAAGGATAGATCGGAAATAGCATCATCCACGGTAACAATAGGAAATAAACCATTTCCTAAATCAAAAGTGTAATTGGCAGTTAGCAGTAAAGAATTTAACGAATGGGTTTTAGGTGGAGAATTAATAACCTTGTTGAGCCTATTTCCTACAAAGAAGACACGTTCTCTAAGCTGTGGAACACCGTACTCAGCCGCGTTAAGAACCCAGATTTCAACAGAATAACCTGCATCATTAAAAGTCCTACTTATAATATCGACAACCTTTTCCTTAGCAGCATTCTTCCGAGACAAAATACCCTTTACATTCTCCATAACAAAAAACTTGGGTTTCAATACAGAAACCCATCTGGCAAAATCAATAAACAAGCTATTTCTAGGGTCTTTTGGATCTTTGTGTGCAGGTCCAGCTACGCTAAAACCTTGACATGGAGGACCTCCAATAATTACATCGGGATTACATTCCCCACAAGCACGACGAATTTGTTTTTTAGTGTTATATTTTCTTATATCATCTTCAATGACAATAGCTTTAGGCGATTTGTTTTTTCTCAAGGTGTCTGCTGCCCAATGATCAAACTCGAGCGAACAACAAATTGAATACTTAGCCAGCTTAAAGCCTAAGCCGAATCCTCCTGCACCGGCAAACAAGTCAATAACTTTCGGTCTTTGCTTCATGATAATTCAACTTCAGCATAAGTTGGAGCGTATCGATATAAACGCGCGAAATCAGAGATTTCGTTCTGTCTCAAACCAATTTTTATTGCATCATCTTTCGTTCCATGGGGCAAACGTTGGTTTAGGTAATGTCGCTCTCGAGGTGTTATTACTGGGATTTTTATATCGTAAAGTTCTCCATCATTTTTAGAGACGTAGTCAAGTTTTTCAAATTCACACTTTGTTAGAAGTTCGGCGTGACTAGAATTGAAAATTATTCCGCCCACTGTAAGCATTTGTGCGTTATCGCTATAAATTACATTAAACAACAAACGAAACTCTAAACTTTCTTCTGCGCCAAGTAATCCGTTCCTGTCACGAAGATTCTCATTGATCGTATCCAAAATAATATTTTGACACGTTTTCGCCATGTTTACGTCACCTTGAAGATTTGTCGCCTTTATTGAAGCAGGCAATGCTTCATATCCAATTTGCTTCTTGAATCTTTCAAGCAACTCTTTTTCTACTTCTTCATAACCCTTGTTTTTCGGTTGTTTATATTGATTTGCATTTACAGTTATGATTAATAGGCTTCCTGATAATGCTTTGGCACTGACAATAGATATGTCTCTAAGAACAGCATCTGTGAGAACACCATCATAATCAAGCCATACAATGGACGGCTTATCCCATGCTAGTTCAGGTAGTACATCATTCGATTCCCCATATTTAATATCAATGCAACTAAAGGGTTTGTTAAATTCAAATCTGTCTTTGTATTCTTCTCGTTTCTCTATACTGATCATATCTTTGATATTAAGTGTCTTATGAAAAAGTACAAAATCAGTAAATGTGGTGGAACCAAATCCTATATATCTATAGTTCTCAACAGGTTGAAGAAATGCCAATCGCCGAAATACATCTCCGAGCATTCTTCGTTCAGCACTTTTATTTGGGCGTACTCGGTAATCAAATGCCCTGAAGCTTGGTAGTTTTTCTGGTTGCATTAGTTTCCAATCTCCCTCACAAAGAAATAGTCAAATATTTCTCTGCCGATTTCACTTAGATCGTCATTTTCAAAATACTCTTTGACAAGTTCATGTTCTCTTTCTGATATATCAAAGCGCACTTTAACTGTTTTGGGTTTTTGAGCTGATGACTTAGCTGGCTCTGGAAAGCTAAACTTGTTTTGGGAAAGAATTTCTTTTCTTACAATTACTTCATTGACTTGCAACAATTTCGTTGTTTTTAATGCTTTCTCCAAAGGTTTGTGGCTAATAGTCTCTTTTTCGTAATTCTGCCTCTCCCTGTGAATAGCATTGAGAAAATCAATTACAGTTCGCATCACTGTAACCATCTGTAGAAATACTGCACGATATATAGGAGAATCCAAATCCATACTTGTTTTTGATGTATTCCATGGTAGGTCTCTGGGATCATCAGCTTCCATATATGCATACCCACGGAATCTGTAAAATTGCGAGTGATATTCTGGAATCCCTATTGGAGTTTTTACACCCCAACCAGTTACTTTCGTTTGATCGGGTCCCAGTACTAATCGTTTGTTACAAAATACATACCATCCACCGTAGATTCCTTTTTCCTCATCCGATATACCCGCAATAATTTTCACCTTGACATTGCCATTCGACCCTTCCCAAATGGCAGGTTTTATTTCATCTGATACTCGCAAAGTTAATTGTGGCGCTTTGAGATGCTTTCCATTAATGGTAATACGCAGACCTTTCTCAATACTATAGATATGCTCCCGTTGCAATTCTTCAATCAATCTCGCAATATCATTATCAATTTTGAATGTTTCGATAACTTCTGGGTTTAGTTCGGTAACGACTATTTTGGTACCTCTCTTCGCTTCTGGATATGGCTTCTTAAGATCTTCCTCAAATGTGCTGAAATGAAATTGCCATTTCTCTAACCCGCCTTCC
>CAZQES010000019.1:0-34067 GCA_964591425.1 uncultured Anaerolinea sp. | reverse complement strand
ACACGTGAGACCTTGTCTACTTGTTTCCGTGTTTACCTGTTTACGAATATGAAGATAGGCGTCCTTGCCCTCCAAGGCGACTTCGCGGAACACGTCGCGATGCTCAAGCGACTCAACGTTGAAACATCCGAAGTTCGTTTGCCTGAGCATCTCAAAGGACTCGACGGGCTTATCATCCCCGGCGGGGAGTCTACAACGATCGGCAAACTTGCAGTCGCGTACAACTTGATGGACTCGTTGAAGATCTTCGGTCAACGCCGCGCGATCTGGGGAACGTGTGCGGGCGCGATCTTCCTTTCCAAAGATGTGAGCCGTGACCAGCCTTTGCTCGGTCTTATGGACATCAAAGTTCAACGCAACGCGTTTGGTCGTCAGATCGATTCGTTTGAAACGGATTTGGACATTCCCGAACTCAAACAAGCCACAGGCACGAAGGAAGATTATCACGCCGTCTTTATCCGCGCGCCGATCATTGAGTCTGTGAGTGGCGATGCAAAAGTGCTTGCAACTGTTTCCGATGGAAGAATCGTCGCCGCGCAACAGGGACATCTCCTCGCCACCTCGTTTCACCCTGAACTGACGAACGACACGCGCTTTCATAAATATTTTCTGACGTTGGTTGATTAACTCTTTCCCGTCATTGCGAGGAGCGTTTGTTGCGACGAAGCAATCTCCTCGTGAAATGATGGATTGCTTCGGGCTATCGCCCTCGCAATGACATCAAACGATATGTCCATTCGCCCACTAGCTCTTTTGGATTTACCGCAACTCTATCGTTTCCGCGATGAAGCGATAGGGTTGGATACAGCGCGCACGTTGACGCGGGGGAATCCACTGGGTGCGGCGAGGTTGCTCGCCTACATGAATCCCGCGCGGCACGTGTACGGTGCGATAGCCAACGGAGAGCACGACTCGGTGTTGGGGGGGGAATCATCCATTCGCAGGAAGATACGTTTGCGAAATTGTTGTACCTTGCTCCGTTGTCGAATCTAAATCACCCCGAGTTGCCAGCATTGATCGAGAATCTTTCATCGCAGGCAGGCGCGTGGGGCGCGTTCCATGTGCTTGCGGAGGTGGATGAAACCAGCGGCGCGTTCGTTCCATTGCGCAAGGCGGGTTTCGCCGTCTATGCGTGGCAGAGGATGTGGGATGTGTCTGAAGTCGCCGAGGCAGGCTCACGGTCCGATTGGACGCGTGTGCGGTCGGTGAATCTGCCTGCGGTTCAGAGTCTCTATCATCAAATTGTCCCGCCCTTATTACAGCCGATGGAGCCACAGCCGAAAACTCCGCTGGGTTGGATGAGTAATCACGAAGTGAAGTGCTATGTTAGTGTGATGCATGGCGCGTATGGCATTGTCCTAACGCCACTGATCCATCCCGAAGCAAATGATGTGAGCGCAAAACTCGCATCGTTGGTTGGTACTCTGCCAGACAGAAGAAATCGCCCAGTGTATGTCTGTGTCCGTTCGTATCAGGCGTGGCTTGAACCGGTGCTTGCCGATTTGGGCGCGAAGTCGGGACAACGTCAGGCGGTGATGGTAAAGCACCTCGCACGGCTGGTGAAGGAAGGCATGCCTGCTTCGGCTGTGCCGACGGGGGTGAGTGTTCAGCCAAGTAGGGTGAGTCGGATCGAGGGGAAGAAGTAAGTCTCTGGCGCGAAAAAATTTTTCAGGAGATGATGTGTACAGCAGAATGGAAGTACATTATTGAAGGCGAAACAATCGAAGGAAGCATCGCTTGTGCCGTTGGAAAGATAAGCGTTACATCGAAATTGGTGATTATCACCATCTATCGTGAATAGGAGAAAAACTATGATTTGCGATAATTGCGGAAAAGAAGGCGCTCGCATTCGTTATGTGACGCGCAGTTATGGAAAGGGCGAGAATTTGCTCGTCATTGAAAACGTCCCTGTGATTTCTTGTCCCCATTGCGGAGAAAGTTACCTCACAGGAGAGACTTTGCACGAAATTGAACGAATCAAAACCCATCGCAAGAATTTTGCCAAACGGCGGAGTGTTGCCGTTGCCGAATTTGTTTGATCTCAAGCCTTGCGATGGAAACTCCTCGCAAGGCTTTTTATCTGAATCGAACCTATCACGCGTGGACAGTCCATTCCTCGTATAATAGCCATAGCCAACCAAACGGGGCGGGAAACTTCCCCACCCTAGAATACGTTAACCTCTCTGAGCCAGTCTCCAATCACCAATTCTCCTCCGTCACGCCGCACAACTTGAAACATGAAACGTGACACTTGAAACCAACCATGACCCAACTAAAAATCACCGACGATCTTGACGCCCTCCTCGACGTGCTCCCTGCGAACATCCGCCACTCTGTGGAAGAGGCGAACAACAGCGACCTACTCCTCGAAATCATCCTCGACCTCGGCCGCGTCCCCACTGCGCGCTTTGTTGAAAATGAGATCGTGCTTTCGAGCGCGGAACTCACCCGCGCCGAACTTGACCATGTCGTGGAACGCGTCGGAAATTTCGACGCAGATAACCGCGCAGGAATTGAACGCACGCTCCATCGTATCTCCGCCATTCGCAACCGACGCGGCGCGGTGGTGGGACTCACTCTCCGTGTGGGTCGCGCGGTCTACGGCACGGTGGATATCATTCAAGACATCATCGAGTCGGGTAAGTCCGCATTGATACTTGGGAGACCTGGCGTTGGCAAAACGACTCTCCTGCGCGAGTCCGCGCGCATTCTCGCGGAAAATAAACGCGTCGTCATTGTGGATACGTCCAACGAGATCGGCGGCGATGGCGATGTGCCGCATCCTGCGGTTGGCAAGGCGCGGCGGATGCAAGTCAAAGTACCGACCCACCAGCACGAGGTGATGATCGAAGCGGTGGAGAATCACAATCCCGAAGTCATCGTCATTGACGAGATCGGTCGCGAACTTGAAGCCCTCGCGGCGCGCACCATCGCCGAACGCGGTGTGCAACTCATCGGCACGGCGCACGGTCAAACGCTCGATAATCTTTTGCTCAACCCCACGTTGAGCGATCTGGTCGGTGGCATCGAAGCGGTCACGCTGTCGGATGAGGAAGCGCGTCGACGCGGCACCCAGAAAACCGTCCTCGAAAGACGCGCTCCGCCCACGTTCGACGTTCTCATCGAGATCCAGCATCGCGATCGTTTTGCAGTCCACACCGATATCATGTCGTCGGTGGATTCGCTGTTGCGCGACGCGCCCATCCTGCCCGAAGTGCGGATGCGTGACGCGGAAGGAAAGATCCAGATCGAAAAATCCGCGCCGCCCGCGAAGGCAAAAGCGGATGTGAAAACGCCTCGCCGCGGACTTCGGTCTGCTTCGGCTTCCGAAGAGCCTGCTCCGACCCCCACGCATCGCGCGATTGCTGCACCCATCGGCGCGGCGTTGCAGACCGTGCGCGTGTACGCGTATGGCGTCGCGAAGAACCGACTGCAACAAGCCGCCAAGCGACTCGGTGTACCTGCGGTTGTCGTGCGCGATGTGAGCGAAGCCGACGCTTTGGTCACGCTGAGAACGTATTATCGCAACCGCCAGCAGACCGTGATGGAAGCCGAGCAACGCGGCATGCCGATTTATGTTCTGCGCGCCAACACCGTCGCGCAAGTGGAGCAGTTCCTCGGCGATCTATATAACCTGAGCGCCGCGCCGATGCGCGACAGCATGGACGATATCCGCAGTGAAACACAACAGGCGATTTCCGCCGTGCTCAACGGCGAACGCTGGGTGGATTTGCCTCCAGGTCCGTCACTTGTGCGACGCCTGCAACACGAAATGGCGCGCGGTGCTGAATTGGTGAGTCATTCGTATGGCAAAGAGCCAAGAAGGCATGTGAGGATATTTAGGGAATAGAGACTGGAGACTAGAGATTAGAGAATTGGAGAATTATCCGCATTATCAGCGCGAGAAAGGCGACGAAACATGAAGAAACGGAATGATTACGAACTGCGAAAGGAATATGACCTTTCGAAAATGACCGTCCTGCCGCGCGGACGCTTCGACCCGAAGCGCAGGGTTGGGAGCAATGTCGTTGTGTTGGAGCCAGAGATTGCCAAGGCGTTCCCCAACGATGAAGCAGTGAACGAAGCCTTGCGCCTGATACTGAAAGCGACCAATATCCCGCAAGGGACGGCGGCTTCGCGATAATGTGAGGATTTTCAGAGAGTAGAGTGAATTAATTTGTTTTTGGCGTTCAACGGTATAATATGAATAAGACAAGTATATTCGTTTTTTAATTTTTAAGGTGTAAAGATGTCTGGATTATTTATTGCTCTTGAAGGCATTGACACTAAGGTTTTATTCGATCAAACCGAGTATTTAGCAGAATGGCTTAGAACGGAAGAAAAAATCGAAAGTGTAATCGTAACACGAGAACCCACGGATGGTCCGCTAGGTGCTCAATTGCACTCAATCTCCAATGAAAGATTATTTTTACACGCTTATCCATTGGCTGTGTTACAAAATGCAGATCGTATTGATCATTTATTTAGAGAAGGTGGAATTTTGGATTGCTTGGATAAAGGTAGCTGGGTGTTATCCGCGAAATACCTACTCTCATCATTTGTTCATAGTGATGAACACCTGTCGCTGGAGTGGCTTATACAAGTTAACCAATTGTGTCGTTGGCCAGACCTAACGATTTTTTTCGATATCCCTGTAGACAATCTACTTATCAAACTAGTTTATGAACAAGGCTATAAAAGTGAAGAAGTTGATAAGAAGCGTTTTTTATACGAAGAGATGCGGCATAATTATCTAAAGACCATTGATTTTTTTATTAAACAAAAGAAGAATATTGAGATAGTTTCAGGCGAAAATATAGAAATTATTCGGGCCAATTGTATTGAGATTTTCCAAAACAAGTTAATAAAAGGAATTATTGAATGATTCGCAATGCTGGACCTGGTAAGTTTATAGTCCTTGAGGGTTTGGATGGTTCTGGCACAACCACTCAGACGCGCTTGCTGGCCGAATCGCTTCGTAAGAAAAACATTCGTCATGTATGGACCACTCGCGAGCCTAGCGATGGCCCCGTTGGCTCTCAGATACGTGGTGTATTAACTAGACAAGTAAAATTGCAAAGGATTGCTTTGGCAGGGATGTTTGTCGCGGATAGACTTGACCATTTATATTCGCACGATGGCGTAATCGATAGATTGAGGAGAGGCGAATGGGTAATAATGGATAGATACTATTACTCGTCTTTTGCTTATCAAGCCCTTGATATGGCCCATGATGAAAAAGCATGGTTAATGGCACTTCATCAACCATGTCTTCAGCCTGACATTACCATTTTTGTGGATGTTAGCATTGAGACAAGCATGACACGTATTACAGTAAATCGTGGTTTTCATTTTGAGCTCTTTGAAGAAGAGGATAAGTTGAAACATATCAGAGAGCAATATTTTAAAGCGATTGATGGACTTAGGCGAACAGGGGAGGTTATACATGTTATTTCAGGCGAGCAAACTGTTGAGAGCGTTCAAAAAAATATCTGGCAACGTGTAGATAGCAGGTTGTTAGATAAAGCTTTCTTATCTCTTGAATCTGAACAAAGAGTTTGGGCCTATGGGAGTTTAAAAAGAATCCGCCAAGAGGTCGAGTCCAGCCTTAATCTCGCGTATCTTGGATCTACGTATACACCACCGTCAGTTGATCCTAAAAATCCATCACAAGGGAATGCTGGAGGATACTATAAACTGATATTTCTAGACGAGACTGCAATAGAATACAAGATTGTGGCTTGGTTAAATGCACAAAGAGTTAGGATTACAAAAATCCAACCTCAAACAAAGGCCAGTGGCAGGGAAAAGTACGATGAAATAGAACGTATTTGTAAGCTGGTTTTCAAATCCCATGATAATCAATTGCAGTTAGATTTTAAACAGTAGCTTTTTGTAAAGAGGAGGCGATTGTGGACCACACATTAGTTGATGTTGAAATTGAAAGAGAGGCAAAGAAAAATCACTTAATAGATCCTTTTGACTTAAAGAAACTAAGGGGTGCATCTTATGATTTGAGTGTTGGATCAAAGGCAGTAATTGCAAAGCCTGACGGGTTGGATTGGATATCACTAGATGAACAGAAGGTATTACAGCTTCCTCCTAGCCGAACTTGCGTGATATATAGCCTCGAAAAGGTGAATATGCATGCTAATATGAAGGGCCGTTTGTCGCTCCGTTCTCACTATGCGATGCAACGACTTGAATATAATGGCGGTGTTGTTGATCCAGGCTATAACGGATATTTATTTTTTACACTTGCCAACTTAGGAGACTCTGAAGTTGAATTATGTTTTGAAGATCCCTTAATAACCATCGAATTTATTTTGATGAAAAAAAGTGCAAAACGTTTGTATAATGATGGATGGGAAATATTGCGACTAGAGGATAGGCAACAGCCTCCGAAGTTACCTCCTCTCCCTACAGAACAGTATGATCCAATCGAATTAAGTAAAAGAGTTCAGAATCTGGAGAAACAATTTCGCACTCTGGAGACAGATCTTGATAAATTTGAGCCAACCTTACAAGTAACAGAGGATATCGTTCAATCCTTAATTTTGGCAAGCGTAGCTGGTGTTATTGCAGGATTAGTTCTATTTGTAGTTCCAAGGATAAATCAATACCCCGTAAATTTCGTGTTTGTTGGTGGGGCGATTATTTTTCTGGGGGCGGTACTTGCTGCACGATTCCGTCGTGCAAAAAGGAAGAAAAAGTAAATATATGTTCATTACATTTGAAGGTGTCGATGGTTCTGGGAAAACATCTCATATTCCTCCTATCGTCGAGTTCTTGCGCGAGAAGAAATACAAAGTATTTCCCTCGCGTGAGCCTGGTGGAACTCTGATTGGCGAGCGGATTAGGGATATTATTTTTAATCCTAAAAATGTTGAGATGCATCCTCGAGCAGAGACGTTCCTGTTTTTAGCAGCACGTGCAGAGGTTGTTGAGGAAGTGATTCGCCCAAAACTTAGGGCCGGGTTCATAGTTATCTCTGATCGATATGTCGATTCTACTCTCGCGTATCAAGGTTACGGCTATAGACAGAATCTGGAAGATATACGCAAGCTAATTGATTATGCTACAAGTGGACTTATCCCTGATTTGACAATCTTGTTGGATGTAAGTGTGGAAATTAGCCTAAAACGTAAGGAAATGAATAAAGAGCGGAATCGTATTGATGCTCGCTCTATTCAATTTCACCAACGTGTACGCGCAGGATATTTGAAGCTAGCTAAAGAAGATGGAAGGCGTTGGGTTGTAGTAGATGCGAGTCAGACTTGGGAGATGGTACAAGAAGATTTGCGTAGAATAATTCTTGAGCGGTTGCAATAGAATCATTGATATAGATTCAATAAATAGCAAATCGGGCTTGCTGTAAAGCAAGACATGGTATAGAAATAGACAAAATTAATTAGATGATGTTTGCCATCCTTCTCGCAGGCAAGTATGGTCTTTTGATCACATAGAAAGGGATGATTATGTCTGAATTGGAATTTATGCAACTTGCAATTAAAGAAGCGAAAAGATGTGTATCGGAGGATGAACGTTTTCATCCAAAAGTTGGAGCGGTAATAGTGCGAGATGGCAAAATACTAGCCAGTGCACATCGAGGTGAACTTGCGCCTGGAGACCATGCAGAATATACAGCCCTAGAAAAAAAACTTGGTGGCGAAAGCCTTGCAGGCGCAACAGTTTATACGACTTTAGAACCTTGTACGACCCGTCACCATCCAAAGATTCCGTGTACACAAAGGCTTATTGAACGAAAGATTGTTCGGGTAGTCATAGGTATTTTAGATCCGAATCCTGAAATAACTGGTAGGGGTTTACGAATGCTTCGAGATGCTAACATTGCTACTGAACTCTTTCCAGCAAGCCTTATGGCAGAAATTGAGGACTTGAATCGTGATTTCACGCGCCACTACGTTTATAAAAGCGCTGAAGAGAATGCACAAAAGGGATTTATTGAACAAAATCAAGGACGCGACCTAGATGAATGGTATCGTATTATCAATTTTATCTACTGGAAAGCAAATTACTATAGAGACTCACAATCACTTTTTACTCACTTAGTAGAGGTGGTTGGTGGGATAAGCATGCTGGCAAGTGATAAGAAAAAAATTGATTTATCTGGAGAAACCTTTATTCCAAAGTCATTAGCATGGTGGATGGCCCTATGTGGAAAAATGAGTGTTGAAAGTTTATCCAACATTCTTTGGGCCAAATTTCCATATGTTTGTGCATATTGTCAAAAATGTCCCCATGATCCGGATGAATGTAGCGATAGAAAAGCTAAGAATCCCGGCCCAGATTGGATTACTCTTGAAAAGATAGGACAGACCAACCTAAATCACCGACCAAGCAGTCTGGGTGATTGGCAAAGAATGTTTTCTACTATTTATCCAGCACAGCAAACCGAAGAATACGGCCCCACATTTGCTAGATTAACAGAAGAGTTGGGGGAGCTTGCTGAGGCAGTTCGGGTTTTCGGAGTTGCGCCAGGATATTTTCTAAACGAGGCAGCAGATGTGTTTGCTTGGTTTATGCACATTCAGAATCTAATCGAACAAAAAAATGGGACGTCAAAAAGAATGCGTGGATATATACTCGAATCACTGTTCTGTGAAATGTATCCTGATCATTGCAAATACTGCGGACAACGGGTTTGCAACTGTGGTCCAATTCTTGAAAGCACTATTGGAAGAATAACACATGAATTACCAGGAATCATGGTGAACATTAAAAGATAGGTGTATACAAGCTTACATAAACCGGCAAGTACACCGTTGAGTTCCATCAACGCGTCCGCGCGGGGTATTTGGAGATGGTGAAGCAGGAGCCAAGTCGCTGGGTGGTTGTAGACGCGGGGCAGAAGTGGGAGTCCGTGCAGGAGGAGTTGAGGAAGGTGGTTGAAGCAAAGTTGAAAGCATGAATAGAGTTCAATCCCTCATTCAGCGTGTTCAGAAAACCCAGCACGGTTTTACCGATATTCAAAAAGCCGCGGAGGAAGTCTTTGCCAATCACACTACAGCCGAGACTTTCTCACTGGCAAAGGAACTATTCACTTCCGAAATCCATCAAGCGCGGATGCTGGCAACATTCCTGCTTGGAAAACTTTCCTCGAAATCAAAAGAGAGCCTTGCATTTTTACACAAGCGCGTAAGCCATGATAAAGATTGGCGCGTGCAGGAGATTCTGGCGCAAGCCTTTGACCAGTATTGCAAAGATAGTGGTTATGAAAAATCATTGTCCACGATTAAGGATTGGCTCAAAGACACAAATCCCAATGTTCGCCGCGCGGTGACGGAAGGATTGCGGATTTGGACGACGCGGGATTATTTCCGTGAGCATCCCGAAATTGCGATTCAATTGTTGAGTAAGTTGAAAGCAGATGAGAGCGAATATGTCCGCAAGTCGGCAGGGAATGCCTTGCGCGATATCAGCCGCAAGCACAAGGATTTGATCCGTGCTGAAATCAAAAAATGGGACACCTCCGACAAACGCATTGAGCAGACTTACAAACTGGCGGGCAAATTCTTATAAGGTTAGAATAGGAAATAAATGACAGCCGACTCCTCAAAAGACCTCCAATACCTCAAAGCCATCGGGCGGATTTGCGCCGAGGCATTACGACGAATGCAAGGCGCCGTCCGCGCAGGGATGACAACGCGCGAACTCGATGAGATCGGACGCGCCTTCCTCGCAGCGGAAGGAGCGCGTTCCGCGCCGCAAGCGATGTATAAATTCCCTGCCGCGACGTGCATCAGCGTTTCACCCGTCATTGCGCATGGGATTCCCAATGAGCACGTTCTGCACGAAGGCGAGTTGATTCACATTGACGTCTCTGCCGAACTCGATGGCTATTATGCCGATACAGGCGCTTCGATGGTGGTTTCAAAAGGCGAGCGTCATTTCGAGAAGTTGATCGAAGCCACGAAAGCGACTCTCACCAAGGCATTACGCGCGGCGAAGGCGGGAAATCCCCTGAACGGCATCAGCCGCGCTGTGCAGACTGAAGCAAGGAAACGCGGCTACAACGTCATCACGGATCTGACAGGTCACGGCATCGGACGCAAACTTCACGAAGAGCCGCGAGAAATCTTGAATTATTACGACTCGAAAGACCGCCGCATTCTCAACGAAGGTCTGGTTCTTGCCATCGAACCGTTCCTCACCACAGGCGTCGGGCGTGTGATGCAGGAACGCGACGGCTGGTCATTGCGAACATCCGATAAAGCCATTGCCGCGCAGTTTGAGCATACGATTGTCGTCACAAAGAACGAGCCGATTATTTTGACGATATGACTCTTGAAGTGTCATTCTGAGCCCTTCGATAAACTCAGGATAAACTCCGCGAAGAATCTCTATGACCATCTTCAAGACTCTTCGGTCGCTGGAAACCGCTCCCTCAGAGTGACACGATTTTGATTCCATGACAATTCTTCATTTACTCTCCACGCCCGGTGACCGCGACATTCGTTGGGTGCTTGAGGCGTGTCGCCCATATTTGGAAGGCAAGGATGACCCGACAGTTGCCTTTCTTCCGCAAGCATGGTTGAACGTGACTCACTGGCTGGATTACACTACGCGTTCGTTTGAAAAACTGGCGCGCGTCGAATTGATTGACACCGAGCAGATGGACCTGCCGAAGATGGAATCCATCATTCGGAAGGCGCATGTGGTGTATATTTCAGGTGGGAACACGTTCCTTTTGAACCATCGCCTGCACCTCAGCGGATTGATGCCATACCTTCGTAAAAAGATTCAATCAGGCTTGCCCGTAGTCGGTTTCAGCGCGGGGATGATCGTCTGCGGCCCGAACATCCTCACCTCCAGCGATATGAACTCGGTGGAAACGAGTCATTTCGACGGGTTGGGGGCTTCGCCGTTCAATTTTTATGCTCACTACACGGAGGAAGGATATCAGGATGATTGGCTTTCGGAGTATCATTCGTTTCACGATAATCCTGTGATCATGTTCAGCGACGGCGCGTACGTGAAGGTGGAAGGAAAGAAAACGACCCTCGTCCGTGGCGATGCGTGGGTGTTGAGAAAAGATGCAGGGAAGGAAAAAGTTGACGTGGGCAAATCAATCGTCCCGTAGAGAGAGGCGAAGATGACCGACGAAGAGCAATGGGTTCCCGGCAGTAAATCCGAATTGATGACTGCCATCGAGCGCGAGTGGAAATCCCTCATGGAGGTGGTCGAAAAACTCCAAAAGGCGGATAAGTTAACCACGCCCGATTCAGGCGGATGGAGTCCGAAAGATAATCTGGCGCACCTTGCCGAGTGGATGAACATCCTGATGGGTTACCACATGGATAAACGCCCGGCGCATGAGGTGATGCGGGTCGAGCCTGAGGTGGTGAAAGGCTGGGATATGGAAGTGATCAACCCCGTCCTGTTCGAAAGAAACCGCAACCAGTCTGTGCAAGATGTGTTGAATGAATTGCGGCGCGTGTACGCCGAATTGGTGAAGAAGCTGGATGCTATGTCCTATGAAGAGTTGCTCAAGCCCCGCCATGCCGACGACCCCGAAAAGCGTCCGGTATTATTGTGGGTGCTGGGCGATACGACGGAACATTTTGCAGAACACCGCGCGACGATAGAAAAGATGCTGTAGTTTTCGATTGGTGCTATACTGTTGAAAATCTTTCATAGGAGGAGTTGGCCATGAGTCTCGATGGTTTTACGATCGTTCTTGGCGTGCTGGGTGCGTACTTCGCGATCCTGTTGGTCCTTTCGGTGAGCGTGGAAACCCTGCTCGAGCCGTTCAGTTGGTTCCGCGGTCTGCGCAAACAAGCCAGCCCCGATGATGTGTTGAAATCGGTGCAGGAGTGGCTGCCCGAAGGCTCGGAAGAGGCGGTCAAAGTGATCGCGATCCAAACCTTCGCCTCGCAGACAAAAACCAATCTGGAGGAAGTGAAAAAGACCGTAGACGCATTGCGGGAAGATGCCGTAAAAGCGCTGACCGAGATGGGCTTGGAAGCTCAGGTGGATACGGTTCAAAAGGACATTGCCTTGAAGCTGGCAACCCTGCGACAAAAACATGCCAGCACCGAAAAGAGTCGTATTACAACCTTGCGCGTCGTCTCCGCATTGATCGGCATCCTCATCGCTTTTACGATGCAGATCAACACGTTCGAGATCCTCAGCGTATTGTTTCCCGAAGATGTGATCGCCAGCCTGAACACATCGTGGGGTCAGATCGGCGGGATGTTAGCCACGGGTCTCGCCGCCAGCGCCGGCAGTTCGTTCTGGCACGACATGCTGGGACGCGTGCGCAACCTCAAGAATCTCACCGAACAAACCCAGAAAACGATGAGCGAAAGCGGCGGGGGCGGAGGCGGGGGCGCGGTCGGATAGATCGGTTGAAACTAAAATGACTGTCACTTGAGGTGACAGTCATTTTTATTGTGCGGGTGTGTCGCTCGTGCGGCACGATTTGCCAAGCAAATCGAACTGCCGCATGAACTGATTCCGAATTATTCCTCGCCACCTTCTCCTGCGCCCAGATCGGGGACAGCCTTCTCGATCTCTTCGGGACTTTGACCTGATTCGAGCCGGTCAACCACTTCGTCAAATTCGGGAGGGAGGTCTTCGCCCATTTCCTTTCCCATTTTGCGCATCATGCGTCCCATCGCCTGTGGGTCGTTTTCCATCCCTTCGAAACCACTGAAATCGTCCGCCATCGAATCCATGCGGCTGTCATCGGACTTCGCGATGCGGACTTTCGTCATGCGGCGGCGCACATCCTTGCTGTTGCAGTGCGCACAGGTCACTGGCTTCTTGCCGTACTCGGCAAAGGACATGAACACGTCGAAGCGTTGGTTGCAGTTGTTGCAGATGAAATCATAAGTAGGCATATCCTTATTTTAACTGAATCAGGCGGAGGCGTGAGGAGCGTGCATTCCCTGAGCCTTTTCAAGTCAGGCAATCTTAACGCGAATGCCGCGAAAAAGCGAAAAGCGCGAATCTCTTTTGATTTTCGCGGAATCGCCCAATTTTCGTAATTCGCGTTAAATCCCGAATCAATATCTAAGATTCGTCAAACGGGATTAACTCTGAACTGTCGTCAAAGAGGCGTCTGGTAAAATTCCTCCATGTCCGAATTCAATCTGCACAACCCACAACCACTGCTCATCGTCATTTCGGGTCCGTCGGGCGCGGGCAAAGACACGGTGATGCAGCGTATGCAAGAGCGCGGACTGCCGTTCCATTTTGTCGTCACTGCCACCACGCGGCCCAAACGCACGGGCGAACTGCACGGGCGCGATTACTTGTTCGTATCGAACGAGGAGTTCGCGCGGATGATCACCGAAGATGAGTTGATCGAACATGCCATCGTCTACGGCGATTACAAGGGCATCCCGAAACAACAGGTGCGCGAGGCGCTCGCCAGCGGCATGGATGTGATCATGCGGCTCGACGTGCAGGGCGCGGAGACCGTCCGCAAGATGGCGCCCGACGCGTTGATGATCTTCATCACCACGCAGAACGAAGAGGAACTTGTGCATCGCCTCGAAACGCGCAAGACCGAAACCGCCGATTCCCTCGCCATCCGCATCGCCACGGCGCGCAAGGAACTCAAACGCGTGGAGGCGTTCGACTACGTGATCGTCAACCGCGATTTTCAGTTGGATAAAACGGTAGATACCATCCGCGCGATCATCGATGCGGAACATCACCGCGTGAAACCCAGAAAGGTGACATTGTGAACGACGATTCGCTTCAACCCGCGCCTCCGCCTGCTCCCCCGATGGTTCGCGTTTCCCTGCCTCGCTCCGCGCCGTATGTGACATATTCGATCATCGGCGTGACCGTTTTTATGTATGTGTTGCAACTGGCGAGCCAGATCCTCCTGCAATTCGATCTGCCTGTTGGTCTGCTGGCAAAAGATAACGAATTGATCCGCAACGGGCAACTCTGGCGTTTGTTTACGCCCGCGCTGGTGCATGGAGGCATCGCACACATCGGCTTCAACATGTATGCCCTGCTTTCGTTCGGCACCGGGCTCGAGCAGACGTTCGGTCGCTGGCGTTTTCTTCTGTTGTACCTGCTCGGCGCGTTCGCAGGGAATGTGATGTCGTTCCTGTTTACGGATGGGGTCTCGGTGGGCGCCTCCACGGCGATCTTCGGGCTGATCGGCGCGGAATTGGTCTTCCTCGTGCAGAATCGAAAATTGTTTGCGCACCAGTTTCAAAGCGCGATCGGGAACGTGCTTTTCATCATTTTCGTAAATTTGTTTTTAGGTCTCGCTCCCACCATTGACAATTGGGGTCACATCGGCGGGCTCGTCGGCGGGCTGATGTTCACCTCGTTCGCCGGTCCGTTGTGGGATGTGGAAGGGCTTCCGCCCTTTCTGCAACTCGTGGACCGGCGCGAATCGCGCGACGTGTTCAACGGCGCCATCGTAACCGCGGTCATCTTCGGCGCGCTGGCGGTGTGGGGGTTTGTGAGGTAGGAAGGAATTGGTGATTTTTAATTCGGGGTAGCATGGAGAATTAGCGGTGGTCGAGTAGCGAGCGGTGGTTGCGAGCGTATCGAGACCGGAGACTGGCTTAGCCGAAAGGATGTCGCCATGTGGACGACTCTTCAGATCATCTTTGGCGTGCTTGGCATCTTGCTGGCAATCGGAGGTGACAGGCTTGCGATGCCGATTCTCCTGTACGCCGGCGCCGCATGTTTTGGTCTGGTTTCGATTGCGATCGGTTGGGAAGCGATCGTCACGCGGCAGATCCGGCTTGGAAGCCGCCGCAGAGGAACGCGCGAGACGTATAGCGGGCTTGCCGCCGTTCTGCACGGTGTTCAATTCAACTTGATCGGTCTGTTCCTCATTGGCTTAAGTTTCTCGATCTATATCAATAACGGACGCGAGATCGTCCCGCAATTTGTCCGCCGACCCGGCGTGCCGCTTCTGCTATTTGGCGCGCTGTGTCTGATGCAGGCAGTCATCTCGCTGACCGGTTCACATGAACAGCGACAGGGTCCGCGCTGGATGGTAGCGATGAACCTTGTCGCGGCTCGCTTGTTGCCGGGCGTCGTACTCATTATCATCGGCGTGAGCGCGGCGTTGCTCGGCTTGTTCGAGATTGTAGCGCCGGAAGAGTTCGACGTAATGGGTGGAGGATTCTTGGAAGTGTTGTATGGGGTGAGGTGAATTAGGTGCTATGGAACGCTTGCTGCGTGCTCTATATCCCCAGAAACCTTCTTGCAAAAGTGCGAATCAATTTTGCAATCCCCAGTGCTTCTTTTGCATCGCTAAGAGTTGGTCCTTCGCCGGGATAACGCGTTCGCACAGCATAATCAGTGAGCGTGTTTAGAAGTTTGGGGTCAATTTCAAGGAATATCCCCGCGCCCGAACAAAGATCGTTCAGCACAAGGAGATCGTGAGTCATTGGAAAGCCCTTCTTTTTTGAAACGAGCAGAGCTTTCATGTATTTCTCGGCGCATTGTTGAGCATGGAAGCATGCGCCTGTATTGAGCGGTTTTTTTCTCCTTAAGGCAGATTGCGCAAGGACAAAATCTTCCTCTGCCTTTTCCACCCACGCACGCGGATTATTTATTTCGCTCATACAGTGTTTTGCCGCGCGTGAGGATCTCCCGCAGGAAAAAATCACCCGATTTCAACGCCGCTTCGATTTCTTTTGGGGTCTTCACCAGAATATCCACTGGAAATGGACGGGGCAGTAACAAACGCGAAACTTTCCAACTGCGTTCACTTTGCGACGCGCGCGTATTCAACACGATCAGCAAATCCACGTCGCTGTGCCGATTGGGTTTTCCGTACGCGTACGAGCCGAACAATACGATCTTTTCCGGGTTAAGTTCTTTCACAATTTTTTGAATGGCAGGACGCAAAGACTTGCCAACCGATACCTTTAATCCCGCTGGTATTATTTGCGGATGGCGCAAGCGTGAAATGGTAACTGTTGAATTTGAAGTTGCCATGTTGACGATTGTATATCAAATGAGGTGAATGAGCAACAGATTATTCACGGCTCGATCTCAAACACCACACCCGCAGACGTGCCTTGCACTTCAGGGAAGAACGCCTGCCACGCGTGTGCGGGCAACACTTGATACTCGCCTGCCTGTAACGGAGTAAGTGTGTACGTCAACACGTAGGTTCCCGCGGGGAGGTAATCGGCGGTGAAGAGAATGCTCTCATCACGGATCTGAGGCGGGTTGAACAGCCACCAGCCCCAGCCTTCAGCAAACGGATCGTCCTCCTCGAATTGCACTTGTACCTCGGTGGCTTCGAACGATTGTTGACTCGTTTCGAGATTCTGGTCGAGGATCTCCGTCCCGGCGGGGATGAAGTCTTCGACGATAACGTAGTACGCGTCGTGGGGGAGAGTCAGCGTCAGTTGCGCGGTAAATTGCCGATTGGCGTCCGCTGGAATGGAGGAAAGAGGCGAACAACGCTTGGACTTCGCCAGAGGTCCGCTCAGGGTGATGGCGCAGTAAGCGCGTTCGATCCGCATCCCTTGATCCAGCGGTTTCACATCCTGCACCGGGCGGTTGAGTTGGAGAGTCGCGTTGTAGTAGAGCCTGCCAAGTCCGTCTTCGCGGTTGATGGTGAGCAAATTCGGCGAGTTGGGCGAAAGGAACTCGAGCGGGACAGTCGCTGTGATCGGCGCGACTTGAATGCCGGCGATATCGCCGCTCGTGAGCGGATTGCCATTGAGTTTGGCATCGAAGGCGAAATCAGCGCGCACCTCGCCCATGCCGACCATCGCCGCGTTGAGCGCGAGGATCGCCCACGCGTTATCGTGCCCGATGTTCCATAATTTGTTCGCATTGCGATGCGCGGCGAGATAACGAACCGCGTTGGGCACGATCGGATTCGCCGCGTCGAGTTGCGCAAGCACATACACAACCGTTGACGTTGTGTAGATGGTCGAATCGCGCGAGAAGAAATCTCCCTCGCTCGATTCCCAGTGCGCGCCGGAGGAATTGAGAATGGCAGACGATTCGAGATTTGAAATTAAATCGCGGGCGCGAGAATCGGCTGAATTGAATTTGTTGATGGTGAATGCCAGCCACGCCCTGCCCGCCTGACTCATGCGGTCGCGAGCATCATACAGTTGCTTGACAATGTCTTCATTGAATGTGTTTGCTTGCGCTAGAGCAAATTGCATGAAGGCAATCGTATCGAGCCCGTAAGTGTTTGTCTCACCTGTTATTGCTGGCTCTGAATCGCGTAGCATAGCCCCCGCGCGTTGAAGCGCTTCTTCATTGATTGTCGCGCCTGCCTCACGCGCGCGCAGTAAACCGAGAAACACGTAGGCGGAGATATATGGATCTGACAAACCGCCAGCTTCAGGGGCTTTGCCCCACCAATTCCAACCGCCATCCGCGTTCTGCAAATAGAAGATGCGGCTCACGCTCGAATTGAGATTCGCATTGACGCGCTCCACGAGTTTGGGTTCGTTCAAACCCGCGCTGTTCAACGCGCGATAGACTTCGATATTCGGCAGGATGAACGAAACGATTTCCTCCGCGCTGTTTTCATTCGGTTCCGGCATCGCCTCCAACGCGGACGTGAGACTGCCCGCCAGCGACGGACTCAACTCCACCTCCAAGCCGCCGCTCGTAGGCGCGAACGTGCGCGGAAGCGAGATCACTTCCTGCTGTGTCGCCTCGCCGCGCAATGCCCCGCCGGTGACGAACGCCTGCGGCGAGGTGTATTGCAAAATGGGAAGTTGCCCCCACACGGGGCGCGTGGAATCTTGCAGTGATGGACTTCCAATCGTCGTCGCAGTGAAAATCAAATCGGCGGATTTTGCCAGTGACGCCGTGCCCCACCACTCCACGCGTGTTCGTCCATTCGCAGGGACGTCAACCTGTTGCGTGGATTTATCCGGTTCATCCAACACAAATCCCTCACTTTGCAGTGACACAGTTACAGTCAACTTGTTGGCTGTGTTGTTGTTGATCACCGCCGCCATCAAGGCGTGGTCACCGCTGACGAGGAAGCGCGGAGTCACAGGTCGGACGAGAAGCGGTTTGGTCGAGATCAATTGTGCTTCAGTCTGTCCCACTTTGGTGTCCACTGTCAGTCCGCGCACATCAATATTCCACGTGGTGAGCGAATCGGGTAACGTCATCGTCACCTGTCCGCGACCTTCCGAGTTGGTGACGAGCGCTGGGTTCCAATACGCGGTATCGGGGAAATCTTCGCGCACGAACGGAGGTTCTCCGCCACCGCCACCTCCGCCTCCGCCAAGCCCGCCGGGTTGTCCGCCCTTGTTGAGCGCCGCGAGCGAAACGCTCGTTTCGATTCCCAAAGGCTGGATGCTGTAAAACTCTGTGAAGATATCCGCCGAATTCGGCTCGGCAAGCGCGAGCACGGCAAGGTCAACGACCGCCAACGAGAACTCGCCCTGCACCGGCTGATCCTGATGATCGGTCACCAGCACATCGAACGTCACCTCATCGCGCGGACCCGCTTGCGTAGGGTTCGGTGTCACTTGCACGTTCAACCCCAACGCGTCCGCCGCAACGGGCAGGTTCACGATCCCGTGCCTGAACTCGTTGCCCTGACCCAACACAGTGGCGGTTACATACACGTTCGGCGCGTCGGCTTCAGTGATGGCGAACGAATATTCCTTGCCGCTCCCGCTCAACGTGACGACCTCGGTTTTGAACACGATGCCGCGTTCGACCGTCACGAGCGCGAGCGAATTCGTCGCGAACGGATTCGGGATGAACACGGTCGCGGTTTCGCCGGGGCTGTACGAATCTTTCCCGGCGGTGAGTTGCATTTTGTTCTCATCGAGTTGGGGCCACGCCGCGTCGCCGGGTCCGCCGACCCAGATCAATGTTTGTGTGCGCGTGCCGTTACCTGAAACATCGAGCATGAACGTCCCCGCGGTGGGCGGCACGAACGAAAGCCGCGCCCGGCCGTCGGGTCCTGTGGTGAGATTGCTGCTGCTCACCGGTGTATACACCGGCTTGTACACGGTCTGACCAAACTCACCTTTCTCTTTTTCCCAACGCACCTGTTTGAATTCCGCAACCAGCGCGTGGTCGCCCGATGGATTCCGCGCCCAATCGGTTGTCAGCACATCGAAACCGATCGCCTCTTTGGCGTTGCCGATCCACGAATCGGCTTGCAAGCCGATGTAAAAATCGGCAGGATGCACAAGCAGTTCACTGCGCGCGCTGACGGGGAAACCGGACTCATCCTGCACGGTGACTTCGAGCGTGACGACCTGCGCTTCCTCCGACTCAGGGACAGCTGGCAGCGCGATGGACAGTTTTCCCTGCGGGTCGGTCTTGCCTGCCCGGTCATCTTCCGTTCCCAGATCGGTCCACGGCATGGATGTGGAATACCACCTCGTGCTCAACATTCCCGTTTGGTAACCGGGGATCGAAAAATGCGAAGGCACAGAATACATCGTCCACGTGACATCCACATCCCCGGCGGGCGAACCGAAGAAGTATTGCGCGTCTAGGGTGGCAGACGTTGAGTCCCCGAGTTCGATCTCATCCTTGAGAAAGTCCACACTGAGATTGATCTCCGGCTTCCGATACTCCGCCACTTGAAAACCGAAGTAAAAATTCAACGATTGATTTTGTATGGAATAGTAACCGGGCGCGGCATCGTCGGGCAGTTCGATCTCGCCGTTGAACGTGCCGTACGGTGAAAGGTTCGCGTTGATCGCGGCAAGTTGTGCGCCGTTCCAATCCGTCGCGGTAAACGCAATTTCGTTGAAGGGTGGCAATTCATAACGTCCGTTGAACGCCTGCCGCGCCACGCCGCGAAAATACACGGTTTGTCCCGGGCGATAGATCGGGCGGTCGGTGTACAGGTAAACTTGTGTGCGCGGCGGCTCGAGGTTCTGTGAATAACCGAAATTCCACGCATTGAATCCCGCATTCCACGAATTGACCGCCAGCCCGAAGTTTTCCTCGCCGGGCGCGCCCAGCACCGCGAACACCGATCCGTTGTATGGGTTGATCGCACCCTGCCACAGCCCCTTTGAGTCGGTGGTGCCGGAACCGAGCGCGTTGCCCGCGCCATCATAGATCACCACCGGCGCGCCGGCGACCGGGGTCTGCGAGGGCAGATCCACCGCCCACACCAGCGCTTCCTTCGCACTGCGCTTGAACGTGAGGTTCACCTGACTCGATACAATAAAATTGAGGTTAATCCCAAATCCGCCTCCGCCTGCTTGCGGCGCGGGATTCTCCCTTCGCGCTCTTGCGGGAATCAAGCCATCGCCCTGCCCGTTCGTTTGTAGTTGCGGCGAAGTGATATCCACATAATACACGCCGGGCGGTAGCTGGTTGTTATCGGATGTCAGGTTGAGGCTGACGGGTTGCGTCGTATTCGGTGCTAGGTCGAACGTGTGTGAATATGTCACCGCGTTTCTTAGTTGATACGCTTGCAAGGCTTCATACGAACTCTGGAGCGTGAAGAAATCCTGCAAAGGCAGTGGCTCGATC
Source organism: uncultured Anaerolinea sp. (assembly GCA_964591425.1). Taxonomy (GTDB): domain Bacteria; phylum Chloroflexota; class Anaerolineae; order Anaerolineales; family Villigracilaceae; genus Defluviilinea. The sequence goes on along the minus strand of CAZQES010000019.1, from coordinate 13,610 downwards.
GCCAGATCGGCGGTCTGAATGTTGACCGCGTTGGCTTGCAAGGTCGGCGCGTCTGGTCGAATGAACGCGGCGTTGTAATACGTTTGAAAACTCAACGAGGCGGGCAGGGACGGCGTGGTGAAGTTCAACACGAACGGAGTGCCGAGCGCTTGCCCCCATTGGTCTCGCAGGGTACTTGCCAGTTCAATGATGTAATTCGTATCCGGCAAATAATTCCCGTACACCGTCAGGATCGGTCCCTCGCCATAGTCATACCACTCGGCTCGAAAATTATCCAGCGCGGGGGTTACGGTCACGGCGCGATCGTAACCAGTTTCCGTGAGCGGGGCGTTCAATCGAAATTCAACGTAGCCGCGGTAGGGCGTGGTCGCGGTGACTTCCAAAGGCGGGTAGGTGTTCAACACAGCGCCGTATTCTTCGCCGAGCGGTACGCCGCCGCGTGATCGCGCATCCGCATCCACTTTCAAAAGAAAACCCACACTGCGCGCCAGATCATTTTCGGGAGTGAAGGTCAGTTCTGTGCCTTCATCGTTCCATGCGAACCGGCCGCTTACGGGTCCGTCAATTCCGCTCAACAGGAAATTCGATTGCACACTTTCCCGATCCATGGGCTGGTTGAAGGTCAGCGTGATCTCGGCATCCGGTGCGACGAAACCTTCGGCAGACGGACTCAACGTGACGACGCGCGGACGCGCGGTGACGAACCTCCACGCGTTCTGCCCGCTTCCATCCACGGGGACGCCTGATACGGTTTTCAATTGCTGATTCAAACTGACGGTGTATTCCGTCCCGCCGGACATGGCGGGTTCAGGATAGAAAATGTACGTGCTGGTGTTGATCCACTCGCCTCTCCCGGAGACGGATGGCTGAACGCTAAATGCGGAAGGCTGATTCGAAGAATCTCCAAGCGCGACAACAGGTTGATTGAACGATGCCACGATTGCCGCGTCCACGCTGGCATCGGTTGCATCCGCTTTGGGTAGCACATTCGTGGCGCGTAGAAAATCTGCGACAGTGAACGATAATTCGATGGGTGCGGTAATTCCAAATCCGGTCGCGGACTGAATCGACGGACCGATGGTTATTTTTAATTTTGAATTGGGCGGGTAAGGTTGTGCCGGAGTGTAGAGGAGGGTCGAGTCATTCTCCCACACGTATGCGCCGATGGGGAGTCCGCTGAAGGCAGGCTCCACCGTGGATTGATTCATCGGTTGGTTGAAATAGAACGTGATCGGTGAAAGATGGCTGAGGACGCTATCGAGCGGCGGATCCGTTTCGATCAACGCGGGCGGCGCGGCTTGCTGTAAAAAGGTCGGCGTGGGGATGACGGACGTGGGCGTGGCTCGACCGGGCAGACCGCACGAGGTGAGGATCAGGCTCACGAGGGTGAACCAGCTGATGCATCGAGCGAGGCGATTGTTGGTCATATTTCCTCCGCGAGTGAACCTGAAGTCATTATACTCTCGTTGTTTCCAGGCGCGTCTTGAACATGCATTAAGAATCAAAAAAGGACACGTTTGTTCCCGTGTCCTTTTTTGATTCGGAAGATTTACTGTGCGCCGATCTCGCTGAGGATCGCTTCGAGTTCCACTTGGAACACATTGAAGGGTTGGGCGCCGTCAATGGTCCTTGTTTTCGTCTCGCCGTTCACCGTGTACGTGATCACGAAATACGGCGTCCCTTGCATGCCGTCTTCGATCGCATCGGCGAAGTCGTCCCGCGTGCGTTCTTCGTATTTGCCGTTGTCGAGGCATTCATTGAATGCCGCCGTATCCAACCCGATGGCTTCGGCAATGGCTTTCAAGCGCCGGTTGCTGAATGAACCCTGATTTTCAACATCGCGGTTGTTCTCGAAAAGCGCGTCGTGCATCGCCCAAAATTCGCCTTGATCTCCGGCGCAATATGCCGCCTCCGCTGAATCCTGTGACTCGGTGCCGACGCCGCTGTTCTCGCTCACGAAATTGCCTGCGGACCGGTAGGTGAAAAGGACCTGGCCGGTGTCTATGTAATATTGTTCGAGCAGGGGTTCGGTGTCGGTGTAGTACCGTTCACAGAAGGGACATTGAAAATCGGAATATTCGACGATCTGGATCGGTGCGTTGGGGTCGCCCATGGAATTGTCGTCTGCCATGTAACGCGCCCGCGATTCGACGGTGACCACTTCCGCGATGGGGCGCAGGGTAGGCGCAAGAATGGCGTACAGCACGAATGCCGCACCGATGGTGATGAAGATAATGGTGATCAACCGGTTGCGTTTATCTTTTTTCTGCACTTGCTCGCGCCGCAACTGACGCTTGCTTTTCTTATCGACGTTCATGAAGACTCCTTGATGAAATTTATCCAGCGCAGATTTTCCCATGCGCGCTGGGTTTTGTCTAGGAAGAGGTGAGTGGATGTTAATCATCCCCAATTTGGTTCTTTTTATCTGCAAACCGGTTACTTGATATGCATATCCAGCCACTCGATCTCCGTCTTGAACACCTCGGCTTGTTCCGGTTCGTTGTGAAGCTCATGGTACAGGCCATCCCATACTTTCAAGGAAACGTCCGGGTTCGATGTTTTGGCAAGGTTTGCAAAATCTTCGCTCCCGCTGAGATAGGCGAGTCGATCGCCAGTGCCGTGCATGAGCAACAATGGGATGGGAAAATTTGTTCCATACGAAAAACAAAAATCAATGGCTTGCAAGGCTGATTTGCCAAACCCGAGGCTAGCCTTTTCATGTGTCAGGGGATCATAGAGATATTTTTCTATGACCTGTGGATCGCGTGAAATGGCAGAGGCATCCAATCCGCTCGGAAGGGTTAGAGTGGGCAGGAGCGAGCCAAGCGTGTTGACCAATGCCAGTTTCATCTTTTGCTCCTGCAACGCGGTTCGCAAGCCGGGACTCGTCACAATCGCTCCGTTCAGACCATCGCTGTGTTGCAGGGAATAAGCCAGTCCAAGCAACCCGCCCAGGCTGTGACCATATAAAAATTGTTTAGTCTCCGGGTAGCGATGCCCAACCTGCACGAAGAATTGACGAATATCCCCCATCATCGCATCGAAGGATGGATAATGTCCACGTGCTCCGCTGGATCTTCCATGACCCCGCTGATCAAAACCTACCAACGCATAACCGGCTTCTGTCATGGCTGAGCCTGCGTGGGCGTAGCGGCCTGAATGTTCGCCGATGCCGTGGATAAGCCCGACCACGGCTTTCGGTTTCTTGCCATTGGGTTCCCAGCCTTGCATGAAGAAATTAATTCCATCATGGTTCCAGGTTGATTCGAATGTTTTCATATTCATTTTCCGCCGGTAATTTTGAATTCGCAAGCGTGATGTCCCTGTGCTTTGCAGGCGGTCTCCTCCACATCGTATGCCGCGCCGGTTCCCCAGAAGAGACTCTCGCGTATCAAGCCTTGCGTGACAAAACAGATGGGCGAGGATTCGCTCTGTCCGCTGGCGGTGGGAGAGGCATGATCAACGAGGAGCAGGTCGAGGTCGAGGGTGTGAACCGTGATGTCCCCGGCAGAGGAGGAGAGGAACTTGGCAAGCAGATCGAGGGTGGGTTTGCGACGCGTATTCCGTGGAAGCCGCTTGACGACCGCCGCCTGTGCGCGTCTGCCGAACGCGGCGTCCTCCAACAATACATTCCACATGCGTTGACCGACTCGCAACAACACACCGCGCGCGCCGCGCCCAAAGTAGGCGCGCAGCGCGGCTTGCAAACCCGCGTATGCCTTTGCCGATTCGAGCGCATCCATTTTCAGGAACGCTTCCGGCTTCGCCCAATCGGCAGGGAGTTTCGACAAGCCCAGCATCACCGGGAACTGGTCCGCGCCGAGTTCGCGCGCGACCGTTTCGGCGAATCGCTTCACGATTCGATTCGAAAATCTTATTTCACCCACGCGCGTCTCCCACCTCGAAGCGACAATACGGATCGCCCTTGGCGCAACAATGGGTTTCGATGATCTCGAACTCTTTGCCCGTTGCCCATTGCACCGCTTCGCCGATCGAACCGGCGTATAAATGACAGATCGGAGTTTCGCTCTGCCGCCCCTGGCAGATCGCGCACGTGGATTCCATGTAGGCGATCCGTTCGCCACCATCCTCCACCGAGGCTTCCACCTGCGGGTTGCTTTTCTTTAGCGCGTTTGCCATGCCGTTCAAAATGAATTTGATCTTTTGCCGTTCCGGCAGTAACTTCAACGCCACGCCCGCGACGCCGAGCAGAGCGGCTTGTTCGCGCACGCCGTATTGAAAGGAGGCTTTGCCGATGCGCCGCAACATGCCGCGTCCGCCGCGGCCGTAAAAGTCTTCGATGGCTTGGTTGAGTTTTGCGTATTGCGATGCCTGGATCGAAGGCTCGAGGTCGTTCGGGGGGAAATTACCGATGTATCGTTCCAGTCCGCTGGTACGCAACACGGCATTCAAACCGTTCTCGCCCATCACCTCCTGCGCGGAGGTGAGCGCCTGCCGCACCAGCGCGTTGACGATCATCGAGTCTTTTCGCTCTGCCATGTGTGCCTCCTGTCCGCAGTGCCACTGCGAACGAACAAATTCCTAGCTTTGCACATCGAAGACATACACCGGGTATTGTTCGCCTGTGTGCCTGAAACCAAGTTTTTGATACAACTTCAACGATGAAAAATTATCGCTCTGCGTGTTCACGCTGAGTTTGCCGACGCCGTGATTGGTAAGTCGCGTGAGCAGGTCGCTCACCAGATGATACGCGACGCCGCGTCCCTGCGTGGAGGGGTGGACAGCCAGCCGCGCAAGATGAGCGCGCGTCCCGCCGCCGGTCGTGATTTGATAGCCGACGATGCCGCCTTCAGTCTCTGCCACCGAAGCCGACATGGCTTGCGAGAACGCCGCGCGCAGTGTTGTTTGCGGATTCCGCCACAACGGATCGAACGCGGCGGAGTCGATTTCCTCCACCGCGGGAAGGTCCGCCTCGTTCATCTTGCGGATGCGGATGCCGGGCGCTTCGCTCCGGACCCACGGCTGGTACCTCCATTCGAGCATCACGATCTGTTGACGGTTTTCGAATCCGCTGGAGGCGAGCGCGGTTTGAAACCACGGTTGCATGGCGATCGCCGCAACCTTCTCGCCGCCCGCGTGGGCGATCTCCTCGCGCGCGGTTTGCCACAAAAGAGTCCACGCGTTGTCTGCATTCCATTGACCGGAGAAAACGAACAATCGAATCCAGAACATGTTCGGCGCCTCCGGCGGACAGGCAAGCGCGGCGGTGATGTGACTGCCCTCGTCCAGCGCCCAATAGAATGGATTCCCCAGCCATTCCAAAGGTTGGCGCCAATCGAGATGGCGATGCATACGCGTCTCGAAGAAGATCAGGTTCGATAATTGCTGATGGTCGGCGAGGCTGGCTGGTCGGACGAGAGTGGTGAGCATGTCTCAAAAGTGAATCTATCTTAGCCACCGAGCACACCGCGCCCTCAGAGAAAAATCTCAAACTCTCTGTGATCTCTCCCGAAGGAAATCGGGACGATGTGTGGCGAAGAGATTTTTCAAAAGGTGTTTTTCAAGTTCAACGAATCAACCCGATGCGCATCAAGAATTTCATCATGCGCTGGGTGAACGTGGGCTTTTCCACCAAACGGAGTGAGTCGTAAATATCCATCCCGGTCTGGTTGACCTGCCCGAATTTGAGATGAATGTTGGCGGAGGCTTTGCGCACGATGGAATGCATGTCACCCTCGCCCGCTTTCTCGAAGATGGACGCAGCGCGTTCGTATTCTAATAGCGCATCCTGCCATTTTTTCATCCCTTCGAGCGCGGCGGCGCGGTTGCTGACCGAAATGCCCTGCCGTTTAAGATCGCCGGCGTCGGCGAAAATTTTCTCCGTGCCATCGGTGGCTTGCAATGCTTCACTTGCCTTGCCTCCCTGCAATAGCGCTACGCTTTGGTTGTTCTTCATCTCTGCCGCGTTGAGCGGGTCGTTCGCTTTTTCATACGCCTGCACGGCTTGAGAAAACAATTTTGCCGCGGCGAGAAAGGCGCCCTTCTCGTATTCTTTCTTTCCCTGTTCTGCCAGCGCGGATGCTGTTGAATCGTTCACGTGAATTAGAGGGTGATGTCGAGGATGTCTTCGGCAACCGAGCGCAGTTTGTCGCGCGACATGTTGCTGAGCTTCATGGCGAGTTCGAGATAGGGTCTGTTCACCGGCAGGGAAATGAACTGGCGTATATCTTCCGGCAGTTCGAGGAAGTTTTGGATCGCTTCCTCGTTCATCAACCACTGCCCGACGGGTCCGCTCCGGTCGAAGAAGGTTTCGATGCGACCGTTCAATGCCTGAAGCAGGACTTCCAGTTCCGGGAGTGGGATGGGGCGTTCACCCAATTCGTAGGCTTTGATCCTGCCGACGGAGATGCCGGTCTCTTGCGCGAGATTACGGATGGAGATGGAGGCGTTGTTGCGTTCCTGCCGGAGGAGCGCGCCGATCTTCCGCTGGCGAACAGCCAAAAGTTTGTGAAGATCGAGTTTTTCGTAGGCGGGCGCGTCATCCGAGCGGACTTCCTTCCCCCAGAAATGGTCGATCGGCAGATCCAAAAAGTACACGAGCGTTTCGAGTTCGGGAAGCGATGGCGCCTTGCGACCATCTTCGTACGCGCGCAACACGCCGTTCTTCACGCCGATGGCTTGCGCGCATTCCGGGATGCTCCTGCGCGCGGCGAGGCGCGCATCGCGGATCAGCACGCCGAGCTTTTTTGTCCGAATCGTGATCTGTGTTTTGCTATCCATGGCTCCTCGAAGCGGATCGAACGAACTGCCATGATTATAGCAGAGAGTGCCGGGGGTTTAGTTCCTCTGGTTCCGACCCGTGGTACTGGGCATGAAGATCTCGCCGCTCAGTTTGAATCCGGCGGCTTCGAGTTGTGGCGAGAATAGCGGGCGAATGCCGGTGGCTTTGAGTTCGCCGAGAATCTTGTTGTTTTCGCCGATCCCCGTTTGCTCGAACTTGAACACATCGGTGAGAACCACGGTGTCGCCCTCCATGCCGACCACTTCGGTGATGGCGGTCACTTTACGCGAACCGTCTTTTAAACGAGTCTGTTGAATGATGAGGTCCACGGCGGAGGAGATCTGCTGGCGCACCACCTTCAAGGGCAATTCCATGCCAGCCATCAACACGAGCGTTTCGAGGCGCGAGATCGCGTCGCGCGGCGAGTTGGCATGGACCGTGGTCAGCGAGCCATCGTGACCGGTGTTCATCGCCTGCAACATGTCCAGCGCTTCGCCGCCGCGCACCTCGCCCACCACGATGCGGTCCGGTCTCATGCGCAGTGAATTGCGTACCAGGTCACGGATGGTCACCGCACCTTTACCATCGGTGTTGGAGGTCTTTGTTTCCATGCGCATCACGTGATCCTGCTGGAGTTGCAGTTCCGCCGCGTCTTCGATGGTGATGATGCGTTCTTCTTCCGGGATGTAACCGGACAATACGTTGAGGAGCGTTGTCTTGCCGGAGCCTGTCCCGCCGGAGATCACAATATTGAGCCGCGCGATCACGCAGGCGCGGATGAATTCCGCCATGTTCGGCGTGAGTGAGCCGAACTCGATCAACTGTTGGATGGAAAGTTTATCCTTTTTGAACTTGCGGACAGTGATGGACGGTCCGTCTATGGCGACGGGCGGGACGACTGCGTTGACGCGCGAGCCGTCGGGCAGGCGCGCGTCGACGGTAGGGCTGTCTGCATCCACGCGGCGGCCGAGCGGCAGGACGATGCGGTCAATGACCCGCAGAACGTGGGCGTCGTCGTCGAAGGCGATCGGCGTCTTCGTCAGTTTGCCGTTCTTTTCGATGTAGACCTTTTTTGGTCCGTTGACCATCACTTCGCTGATCTCCGGATCATCGAGCAACGGCTGGATCGGACCGAAGCCGGTCAACTCATCGAAGATTTCATCGAAGATCTGTTTGCGTAGATCTTGCGGCAGGTTAACCTTGGTTTGGACGTACGTTTCCTCGAGCCGCGTTTTGATCGTTTCGTCGCGATTGCCGAGTTGTAGTTCCTCCCCATCCAGTGCGCGGCTGACGTTCTCGACCAAATAACGTTTGAATTTGAGCAGGTCGGCGGAGGTGAGGCGGGTAAAGTTCGACGCGAGAGGGGTTGCCATCACGAACCCCCGCCGTTCGGGTTGGATTCCGGCATGACCCAGACGATGCTGGCGCGTTGCATGGCAAGGAATGGAGCCTCGTACAATACGCTTCCGTCTGCGTTGAAGACTGTGACTTCGGTTATCGCCAGGAAGTTCTCCTCGCGGTCGAGTTCATCTTTCACGCGCTGGTCGCGCCGTACGTGAATCCTTCCGCGTATTCGGTGCGTGGTGGTTTGGATCGTCGCGAACACGGGGATCTTGGATACGATTTCGGTGAAAATCTTTCCCTTTTCGTTGTATTCAATGGACATACTGCCTCTTTCAGAAAAAAACAGCGACAACCTGCGGGGCTTGTCGCTGTGTATGGGCTCGTTGCCCGCCACCTGAGTGTAGTCGAAATACGGGTGACTCCACCTTTCATTTACTTTGCGCCACTTTACAAATGGCTATCGTTCATTCTTCGATGGGCGGCATGAGATAGCCCAGCCCGGAGCGCGTCACAATGTGCTTGGGGCTGTGCGCGTCATCTTCCAGTTTTTGGCGGAGGCGCGCGATGCTTACCCAGAGGATTTCCTTGTCGGTTCGGTATTCCGGTCCCCACACGCTGGTGAGCAATTCTTCAGACGTCATGATCTTGCCCACGTGATGGGCAAACTGCAATAACAGGCGATATTCGGTGGCAGAGAGTGACACGGGGGTTTCGCCGCGCCAGACCTCCGCGCGGGCGAAGTCGATTTTCAAGTTATCGTGCGTGAAGAAACGGGATTGTCCGGCTTCACTGGGGGGTTGCGCCCTGCGGAGCACAGCCCGGACGCGCGCGAGCAACTCGGTGGCGGAGAACGGCTTGACGAGGTAATCGTCCGCGCCGAGGTCGAGGCCCCGCACGCGGTCCTGTTCGTCGCCTTTGGCGGTGAGGATGATGATCGGAACGTTGGAAAATTCGCGGATGCGCTGGGTTGCCCCGAAGCCGTCCAGTTTGGGCATCATCACATCCATCAACACAAGGTCCACCGGCTGGTCCGAAAATACGCTGACAGCCTGCATCCCGTCCTGCGCGGTGATCACTTCGTATCCTTCCGTCCGCAGGTTTGCTTCGAGCAGACGCAAATAGCGCGGTTCATCGTCCACGATCAAAATGCGCTTTGCCATGCCAGACCTCCTGTCAGTTCGATGGATTGATGGGCAGTTCGATGAAGAACGTAGTGCCCTTGCCGGGCGTCGATTCTGCCCAAATCTTACCACGATGTGCGTGAATTATCTGCTTGCAAATGTACAACCCCAGCCCCGAACCGGTGACGCTCTTCTCACTGCGCACGCGGTAAAAACGCTCGAAGATCAGTGGCAGCGCTTCCGGGTCGATGCCCGGACCTTCATCATGGAAAATTACGAGCACGTGGTCGTCTTTTGGGTACACCGAAATGGTGATCGGCGCGCCAGCCGCGTATTTGACGGCGTTCGTGAAAAGGTTCTCGAAAACCTGCGCAATGCGCACGCCGTCGCCTTGGATCGGCGGCGCGGGCTGGGTATCCATGTTCACCTCGAGTTCCTTGTACCGCGAACGGATGCGCATGACCACATCGCGTAGGACGGCATCCAACCGCAGGGGCTGGAAGCGCAAGGGGAGGGTCTTGCTTTGCAGACGCGCAGATTCAAGCACGTTCTCAATTAATAAGGAGAGCCGGTCTGCCTCCTCGTCAATAATGTTGAGGAATTCGTCGCGTGTAGCATCGTCCCATTGCGTATCCTTGCGGAGCAGGCTGGTGCTGTAGCCCTTGATGAAACCGAGCGGCGTGCGCAGTTCGTGCGAGATGGTGCTGACGAAATCCTCCTGCAGTTGCATCTGACGCCTCAGTTCGCGCAGTTCCGAGTCGGTTGCCCTCCATTCGGCGCGTTCGAACAGCACAGAGAGCAGGTCTGTGGCAATGACTGCCATGCGGATATGTTCGTCTTCATAGACCGGTCCGCCGAAGCGCACGAAGACCAGCACGCCTTTTGTAGAGCCGCCTTCGCCCAGAGGCAAGCCCAGCAGATACGCCTGTTGCAACCGGTCATCGGTGGGCGCGCCGGGCTGTGGATCCTGTTTCAATAATTCACCTTTGGCGAACACCTGGCTGGCAAAGGTTTCGCCCCAGGCGGCGTCGGCTTCGGCGTTGCGGGCGCGTCCGACGGCACGCGCATACACAATTTCGAGCGACGCGCTGCGTTCATCCTGCAGGTAGACCGCCACGTTGTCGAACACGAATTGTTTGCGAAGAGCGGCGAGGAATTTTTCGATGGTGCCGCGCGAGTTGCCAGCCTGCGCCGCGATGCGGATCAGTTCGTGCAGAAAGTCGAGGGTGGGTTTATCCATGACTCAGTTCGCGCTCGGAGCCGAGAGCAACGGAAATTTAAAGGACGAGCCTCGCCCCTCGAGGGATTGCACTTCGATCATCGAACCGTGTGCCTCGATGATCTCGCGCACGAGCGAAAGCCCCAGCCCGGTCCCGCCGTAGTGCCGCGTGGACGACCCATCCAGTTGGTGGAACGGCTCGAAGATATCGTTCAGCCGTTCGGCGGGGATGCCGATCCCTGTATCGGTGACGGAAACGATGACAAGATTTTCCCCTTCGCGTTTGATGTTGACGATCACGCGTCCACCCGACGGGGTGAACTTGATGCCGTTATCGATCAGCTGATTCAACACCCACGCGATCTTCTGCGAATCGGCTTGCACGAGAGGGACTTCGTCGTCCGTCATTGCGTGCAGGGTCACGCCGCGCTTCTGCGCCTTATCGGTCGCGGACTTGACAACAAGATTGGCAAGGCGACGGATATCCACCGGCTCTTGCAGTACGCTCATCTCTCCACGCGAAGCAAGCGAAACCATGATGAGGTCTTCGATCAAGCCTTCGAGGTTTTCCGCCGATTTCTGGCTGACTTGCAAGGCATGACGCTGTTCCTCGCTGACCGCGCCGAGCGATTCGGAAACCAGCAATTCGAGGTAGCCTTTGATGTGGGTGAGCGGTGTGAGCGGTGTGCGCAGTTCGTGTGAAATGTTCGAGACAAAATTGGATTTCAATTGACTCAGTTCAGAGACGCGCGCCAACGCTTTTTGCAGTTCAGCCGTGCGTTCCTCCACGCGGCGTTCGAGCGTGCGGTTCGCGGATTGCAAAGCGGAACGCAACTGGATGATCTGTTCCGTGACCGCCTGATCCAATGCGGCGCGTTGGAGCAATCCCATTTCTATCAAGGTCTGCCCAAGCATGGGATGATTCCCTTTGGCGATCTCCTCCTGTTGGTGGGCAAGCGCTTTTTGCAGGTGTTCGTTCGTGATCAAACCTTTTTGAATCAAATATTCCCCGATGCGAGGCACAAGCATTTCAGGCGTGAGGCGCGGTTGGTCAGCCATTCTTCGCTCGAAGCGCCGTCTCCGGCGCGGTTATCCATCGCCGAGGACGGCGTTGGAAGTGTAAACCCATTCTCCGCTTACCATTGTAGCCGAGGACTCGAGCGCCAGCAGTTCAGTTGGATTGCAGGTGAACGGGTCTTGTTCGAGGACGATCAGGTCGGCGAGGAAGCCGGGCGCGAGTTTACCGAGGCGGTCTTCCCTGTAAGCCGCGTAGGCGGCGCCGAGGGTGTAGCCGGCGAACGCGTCCGCGATGGACAATTTTTGTTCGGGGTACCAGCCTTCGGCGGAGGGAGAACCGTCGGCGCGGCGGCGGGTGACGGCGGCGTGCAATCCCCAAAACGGATTCGGCGATTCGACCGGCGCGTCGGACCCGAGGGCGAGCGGCGCGCCGAAATCCAGCTGGGTCTTCCACGCGTAGGAAAGTTTGGCGCGCTCTGTGCCCCAGAATTGATCCGCCATGAGCATGTCGGACGTCGCGTGAATCGGCTGCATCGAAGCGATGACATTGAGTTTGCCGAGGCGCGGCGCATCGTCGGGGTGAATCACTTGCACATGCTCGATACGATGACGAAGCGCGGGCAGGTGATTTTCTTTTTCATAACTGCGAAGTTGCTCGTACGCGTTCAACACTTCGTGGTTGGCGCGGTCGCCGATGGCATGGACGGTCATGCCCAATCCCACTTCCGCGGCTTTGCGCCCGTGCTCGAAGAGTTCCTCGCCGTCCATGTTGAGGATGCCGCGGTTGGTTTCCTCGCCGATGTACGGCTGGAACATCGCCGCCGTGTGCGGACCCAGAGCGCCATCCATGAACACTTTGACATTGCCGATGCGCAGCATGTCGTCGCCGAAGCCGCCGCGCAGACCGATGGCGTGAATTTCATCGAGCATTTCGACCGGCAAATTTTTCAGCACGCGCAGTTTTAGTTTATTTTCTGCGTGAAGCCTTTGCAGTGCCATGAAGGATTCGCGGCGGTCGAAATCATGGACGCCGGTGAGTCCCATTTTCCATAAAATGGGTTGCGCTTTTTCGATGGCGTTCGCGATCTCTTGAATCGTCGGTTCGGGAATTGCCTTCCCTACAAGTCCCATCGCGGTTTCGAGCAAAATGCCTGTGGCTTCACCTTGCGCGTCGCGTTGGATCTGTCCGTTGTGAGGGTCGGGCGTCGAGGCGGTGATGTTCGCTAGTTGCATGGCTTTTGTATTCGCCCACGCGGCATGAAGCGATTTGGCTGTGAGGTAAACAGGGTTGTTCGGCGCGATGGCATCGAGATCGCGGGCGTGGGGCCAGTTGCCCCAAACGTTCTGATTCCAACCGTGACCGAGAATCCATTCGCCGGGTTTGGATTTCTTCACGCGTTCTGCCACGCGTTGCAAACATTCTTCTTTGGTATCTACTTCGCAATCGATCTTTTGCAACGCGAGCGAATAATGTTGCAGGTGCACATGCGCGTCGGTCAGCCCGGGAGTGATGACGCGCCCGCGCATGTCCTGTCCTTTGGCGCGGGGATAATAATTGAACAAGTGATTCGTTTCGCCTACCGCGATGATTCGGTCGCGGTCAACGACAATGGCAGATGCTTGAGGTTGAGCCGGGTTTTGGGTGTAGATGCGCGCGTTGTGGAGGAGGATCATGTTTTTATTCCAAAAACCTCACGTCAATTTTTCCAACAGCGAATCCAATTCCTCGTCGGAATAATAGAAGATCGTTACCGTGCCGCCCTTCTTGCCGTATTTCAAAGTGACTTTCGTACCGAGACTGGATCGCAATCGTTTTTCCACATCGTTCACGTTCGCGTTCGAGACCGATTTCTTTTTCGTCACGGGTCTCTGCCCTGAAAGTTTTCGCGCCAACACTTCGGTGGAGCGCACGCTCAGATCGAGATTGACGATCTGGTTCAACAAATGTTCCTGCGCCTTGGCGGATAACGACAACATCGCGCGCGCGTGCCCCTCGGTGATTCTGCCGTCCACGAGCGCCTGCTTCACCGCCGCAGACGCATCGAGCAGACGCAGGGTGTTGGTCACCGCCACGCGGCTTTTTCCCACACGTGAAGCGATGGTCTCGTGCGACATCCTGAATTCTTTGGCAAGGTTCTGATATGCCTCGGCTTCTTCGAGGGGATTC
>CAZQES010000018.1:0-34913 GCA_964591425.1 uncultured Anaerolinea sp. | reverse complement strand
ATTACGAATTTCATATTCCCAATCCTGCCCCGGGAGGAGTCTTTCTTTATCGAACCATGCGTCTACACCGTCTTTTTTCAGGCGTAGATATAGTTCACGCACTTTATCCTTATCACTATGCGCGTGGCAGAGAAAGACTTTGAGAGGGCGGGGGGAAGGCATAAGGATGAATTACGAAGTATGAACTTTATAATTGTCGAACTCTGATTTTTACGGTGTCACCTGTCCGCTCGGCGACGAGGATGAAGGGTGATGTCACTTCGGGAGCATTATCTCGTATCGCTTCCAAAGTCTTGATCGTAAAATCTGCTCGAATGTGCCCTGGACGAAGATAAATGATTCCCGTGAATGTTGCACCAAATACTGCCATCCCACCAAAGTCGCTGTCATGAGTTATAACTACTCTGTTCGATTCGTTGGCTTGTTGTAAAACGTCCGTATCTGGGAGACCAAATTTTCCTTGTTCTGAAATAGAGTCAACGTTCAACCCGTTCCTACGTAAAAATGCAATTACATCGGGATGAATGTTTTCATCCGCAAGAAGGGGTAGGTCGAGTGCTTTCAAGCCCCAACCTTCACGTCCAGTAGTACTTCATTCTTCACAGATTGCGCGGCATATTTGAGGGCTTCTTCAATAGCCTCTGCTGTTAGTTGCGGATAAACCTTTAGCACTTCTTCCTTGGTCGCCCCGCTAGCAAAAAGTTCGAGGATAAATTCGATGCTGAGGCGCGTGCCAGCGATATGAGGTTTGCCACTAAGGATTTCATTGTTATAAGCAATATGAGTAAACATGATTTGACTCCTGAACAATCCAATTATACAACCAAAAATCGCAGGGACAATTAACCCTTCAACGCCCTCACCAACTTCTGATACCCGCCCTTCACGAACAGATCCACGCGGTGCAGGTGCCTCAACGATTCTGGCATGTCACAGTCCTCCAGCCGCGCGGGGATGACAAATACCTTGTCCACGAGCAGGGAGGCTTTTTCGAGGGCAAGTTTCAATTCTTCGTGGCGATATCCCCGCTGTTTATTGAACACACGCGAAAGGCAGACGACCACCGCGTCGCTGGTGAGGATCGCCTTGCGGATCTCGCTTTGCCAGTCCTGCCCGGGTAGGAGGTTTGCCACATCGAGCCATGCGTCGATTCCATCCCGCCTCAATCGCTGGTGGAGTTTATGCACTGCATCCCGGTCGCTGTGCGCGTGGATGAGGAATACGTGTACTTGTTTTGTTGAATTGTTCATTCACCATAGCCGTCTCAAAAGGAAAACAAGGACGGCTATTGTATTAGAACAAGCGTTCTAAGTCAAGCGCGCCGGAACGGGAGTCTATGGCTTTCTCAAAGTCCGGGATTTTTAACGCGAATGCCGCGAATGAGCGAATTGCACGAAATTTTTTATGATTTTATTCGCGTCATTCGCCGATTGGCGTAATTCGCGTTAAATTTAAGCCACGGAATCGCAACCTTCTCTACAGACATTGCTACAGCCATAAACAGGAGTCACGCGCGCCACCCCTCCCATGGATTCTCCCCACGCAGGATGGCGCGTCCATGCAGGAGCAGGCTGACCTGCGAAAGACCGAACCAAAGGAGGAAGATCGTCAGAAAGATCGAGGCGAGGTCCAGCCACAGAGGTAATGACTCTTTCAAGTAAGCAACTTGCCCACGCCAGCCTTTCACTTTTTCTTGATACGCCTCCACATCCGCGAGAAATCCTTCGAGGCTTTCACGCGACTCGCCGAAGTCACCGCCGAAGAGTTGCGACGCGTCCTCCAGCAACACAGATGCCTGTTCGGCAAGTTCGCTCAAACCGCCAATTTGCGATTCGAGCGCATCGGCAGAGTCGATCAGGTCGGTGAGCATCTCATCGGAAACGTTGACGCTGACGAACGGCGCGACGTTGATGCCAAACACGATCAGGCGTAGATTTTCCAGAGTGTCGCGCGCAGTGATCAACCGTTCCTGCGCGGTCGCCAGTTCAGGCAGGAGTTCATCGTTCAATGTGGTTTGCACGTCCGCGAAGAACGCCTGCGGATCGTTCTGCGTGAACTGGTTCAACGCCGCTTCGGTGGAATCAAGGATGCGCAAGGCGCGTTCGAGTTCGTCATGAGACTTTGCCAACGCCGCTTCACCCTGACGGAGTTCTGAATCGATTTCGTCCAGCCGGTTCAACGCTTCACGCGTCAACAGCCCGTTGAGCGCCAGAGCCGCGACAATGCCGACCGCGCTCGACAACAGGAAGAACGCACTGAGAACGATCAATATCCATGAAAATATTTTTCGAGGCATGGTTTCTCCGATCTCCCGGCAAAATTATACACGCCCGGCGTTGCTTCGGTACTATAATCAAAGGCAATAGACCTCACAGGTCTCAAAGACCTGTGAGGTCTGCTCGGAGAGGAGAACATCATGTTCATCATCATCAGCGACCTGCATCTCGGCGACGGCACAACCGCATCCTCCATCCCGCCGAGCGCGTTCTATCTTTTTGCGAAGCGCTTAAGGCAGGACGCGCACTTCGCCTCACTCCGCCGGGGAAAGTACAGTCCCATCGAAGAGCTCGATGTGTTGCTGCTGGGCGACATCCTCGACCCGATCCATTCCACCAAATGGTTTTATCCCGTTGACGATAAATCCTCCGCCCGCATCACCCAGCCCGGCGAAGCGGGTTACATCCGCCCGTGGAGCGACCCGTACGACCCGCTGTACGCCGCAAAATTGATGGAGGTCACGCGCGCCATTTTGAAAGAGAACGAACCGTCGCTCGAAGTCCTGCGAAAACTTGCAAGCGGCGAATTCATCGAATTCGATCCACCCAGCCAAAACGGGGAACGCGACCGAAACGCCTCAAAGATTCCCCTCAAGGTCCGCTTCCATTACATGGTCGGCAATCATGATTGGTATTATTGCCTGAAGGGTGATGCCTTCGACGCGGTTCGCCGCGAGATCATCCAAGCCATGGGCTTGAGCAACGCACCGACCCCGTTCCCATTCGACCTGAGGAAGTACAAACCGGATTTTCCCTGGGCAGAAGATGATGCCCCGGCGATCCGCAAATTGTTCGAGGAATACAAAGTGTTCGCGCGTCACGGCGACCTGTTCGACTCGTTCAACTTCAACCGCGAAACTGGCCGCGCCCACGCCACGCTCGGCGACGCGCTCGCCATGGAAGTCATCAACAAATTCCCTGAAACTCTGGTGCACGAAGGCTTCAACCCAGCCCTCGTGGATAACCTTCGCCAGATCAGCAACGTGCGCCCGGCCTTCGCCACGCCGTTGTGGGTCAATGCGCAACTCACCGCGTTGGCAAAACAAAACCAACTCAAACGCGGCGGCGAGAACGAATTGAAAAAAGTGTGGGACCGCCTCGCGGACGAATTCCTCGATCTCGATTTCGTAACGCAGGCGGATAAATCGTTCGAATTCGACGTGGTGGATGCCCTGCAAGCGGGGATCAAACTCTCCAAACTCGTATCGTTCGAGACGATAGACAAACTCACCCTGCGCCTGCAAGGCAGAAAAAAACGCGGCGACCTTTCGTTCACACAGCACGCCCTGCTCGAACCGGCCTTCCTCGATAAATCTGCGCGGTACTTCGTCTATGGTCACACGCATCATCAAGAGACCATCGCGCTCGAACACGATGCAACCCTCGGCGATCAGGTCTATTTCAACTCCGGCACGTGGCACACGTATTTCGACCTCGCCCGCAACAACCCGCGCCAAAAACGATTCGTGCCGTACAAGGCGATCACCTACATCACGTTCTACAAAGATGAAGAGCACGACGAGCGCCGCTTCGAAACGTGGACCGGCGCGTACGCGTAATCTTTCAGAATGGACTACCGCATCATCATCATCGGCGGCGGACCGGCGGGACTCTCAACCGCGCTCCACCTCCAACAGACCGCCCCGCATCTTTCCGACGGGATCCTGATTCTCGAGCGGGAGCGATATCCGCGCTTCAAACTTTGCGCGGGCGGGCTCGTCCTCGATGCGGAGGTCATCCTCCAGCGGCTAGGCTTGGATGTGACGGAAGTCCCTCACGTTGACTCCCAACAGATCAACTTTGAATTCAAAGGCAAGGGTTTGAATTTTCGCGTGCCGCGTAAACATGCACTGCGCGTCATCCGCCGCGATGAGTTCGATAACTGGCTGGCTGAAAAGACAAAGAGCAGGGGAATAGAGATCAGAGAATTGGTGACGGTGAAAAATGTTTCTCCAGATCAAGATGGGGTAACCGTTGAAACCGATCAGGGAAACTTTCGCGCGCAGATCGTCGTCGGTGCGGACGGGTCGAACGGCATCACACGCCGGTGTATTTTCCCCAATTCGCCGGTGCATACGGCGAGGGTGTTGGAAGTGATTACCCCCGAATACGATGTCATTGCGAGCGAAGTGAAGCAATCCGTATCGAAGACGGAGATTGCTTCGGGGGGAAAAACCCATCGCAATGACAATCACGCGTTTTTTGAATTCTCCCCCGTCCCATCCAACATTGCCGGCTACATTTGGGATTTTCCCACACAAGTCAAAGGGAAACCGATGCGGTGTTGGGGAATCTACGATACGAATCTTCTCGCAAGTGAAACGCGACCTCAACTCAAAGAGCCGCTTGCGGAGGAAATGTCGCGTTTCGGTTTTGATCTGAACGACTATGAGATCAAGGGACATCCCATCCGCTGGTTCAGCCCGGAGAATCCCATAGGTGCGCCGCGCGTGCTGTTGGTGGGTGATGCCGCCGGGGCGGACCCGTTGCTCGGGGAGGGAATCAGCATGGCGCTGGGATACGGTCTGCTTGCCGCGCGCGAGATTCATAAAGCATTCCTGAATGAAGATTTTTCGTTTCGGAAATATAAACGCCGGGTGATGATGAGCGGGCTGGGACAAACTTTGTTCGCGCGCTGGTTCATCACGCAGATTTTGTATCCGCTCAAGTGGCCGTGGTTCCAACTCATCGTCTGGAGGTTGTTGAAACCTTTTGTCGTTTTGATCGCGTGGTTGTTCGTGCTGAATTGGGGCAGACGGCTGAAAACGAATTAACCCAATCCTCGCAGATCGTTAACTCCAACATAAACCAGCCTTAATACCCTCTTCTTATACTTGAAGTATCAAGAAAGGAGATTTCCGATGGAACACCCCTATCCAGATGATGACGACGAGGTTGAAGACACCGGCGAGACGACCGAAGAGACCGTTGAAGAAGATTAGTCTTCGTCCGTCACGGTAGTCCTTCCAAACAGACAGGCAGGAGCAATTGCCTGTCTGTTTTCTTTTGTTCTATTCTCTTATTTTTTTCAAAAACCCCGGCGTGTTCAATTCACGTTCGAGCAGGTAAGTGAAATATTCCTGCATCAACGATTCGGTTTCGCGTTGCACATCGTGGTCGGGTCGCGCGCGGGAGGCTTCGGCGTAACTGCTCCGCTGAAAGTGACGGAGGTATTTCAACGCTTCCACCGAGATCGAATGGAGGTGTTTCAGTCCCTGCCCGCAACGCGGACAGATGACGCCGCCCGCGCTGAACGAGAAGAATTGATCTTCGGCTTGGATCTCGCGTCCGCAGTTGACGCACTCGAAGAGTTGAGGGCGAAAGCCGAGCTGGTCGAGCAGGCGCATCTCGTAAAAACGGAGCACCAGCCACACATCCGCGCCGGAAGCGAGGCGCGATAACGATTCCGTCACCAAACGGAAGATCGTCGGGTGTTCGGTTTCATCCTCGTAGGTAAAACGATCCAGCAATTCCAGCACATACGACGCGTGACTGGTGAGGATCAGATCATCGCGCAGGGGCAGGTAGGCATCCACCGTATCGGCTTGCGTGAGGATGAACATATCGCGCCCGGTCGCCAGTTGCAGTTTGACGTGTGTGAACGGTTCGATGTGACCCGCCTTGCGCGAAGCGATCTTACGCGCGCCTTTGGCAACGACGCGCATCTTCCCGCGTTGACGCGTGAACAGCGTGAGCAGGCGGTCGGCTTCGCCGTAATCACTGTGACGAAGCACCACCGCATCCACGCGGACGGAACGGAATTTGGGTTGGGGCATGGGGGGAACGTAGACAGGTAAACAAGGAAACAGGTAAACACGTGCATACGTGTCTACTTGTATACCTGTCTACGTGTCTACCTGTTTACCAAGCTTCTCCGGCGTAAACGCTTCGGGCAGAAGTTCGCGTACGGTTGTTTCTTTCACAAGGTTGCCTTTGCCATCTGCCAACAGAACGAGGGTATCGAGCCCAAACTCCGCCATGACTTGACGGCATCCGCCGCACGGGGAGCCGCCGTTGTCCGTCACCACAGAGATCACTTCGAACTCTTTCTCGCCTTCAGAAACGGCTTTGAAGATCGCCACGCGTTCCGCACACATGGTTTGCGGATACGCGGCATTCTCCACGTTGACGCCGGTGTAGAGTTTCCCGGTCTTCGTCCTGAGCGCTGAGCCGACGGGATAGTTGGAATACGGCACGTAGGCGTGCGCACGCGCCGCGTTGGCAAGGTCGATCAGGGATTGTTTTTCATGTTGAGTGAGAGTCATAAGGTTATCCTTACGCAATACGCAGTATCAACTACTTCGTATTGCGTAGTGCGTATTACTTCTTTTTCCTTTTTCGTCTTTCCACCTTCTTGATCGGACGCGCCGGCATACCGACCACGAGTGTATCTTCCGGCACGTTCTTTGTCACGATGGCGCCTGCTCCCGTCCGTGAGCCATCACCCAGTTTCAGCGGCGCGACCAGCATGGTATCCACACCGAGGAAGACATCCTCGCCGATCTCGGTGGGAAGTTTGTTCTCGCCGTCGTAATTCGCGGTGATCGTCCCCGCGCCGATGTTGGTGTTCGCGCCGATCTTCGCGTTGCCGATGTACGAGAAGTGACCCATCTTCACGCCCTCTTCCAGCGTGGAATCCTTCACTTCGCCGAAGTTGCCCATGTGCACGTGACTCTTCAAATGCGCGCCTTTCCTCAACCGCGCGAACGGACCCATATCCACATCATCTTCAACTACTGCGCCTTCCAACACGGAAGCCAGCACTTTACAACGATTCCCGATTTTCGAATCGTGGATGATGGTGTTGGGACCAATCACATTCCCCTCGCCGATCTCTGTTTCACCGTGGAGATATGTGTTCGGCATGATGATGGTATCTTTGCCGATTCGCACGCCTGCGTCAATGTACGTGGAGGCGGGATCCATCATCGAAACACCGTTCAACATATGTTCGCGGTTGATCCGCATCCGCATGGCGGCTTCGGCTTCACTAAGATGAACGCGCGTGTTGATGCCGATGGTCTCGATAAAATCATCGTGGACGACAGCCTGCACGGGCAGGTTCTCTTTCACGGCGAGTTCAACCACATCGGTCAGATAATATTCGCCTTTTTTCTCGTTCTTCGGGATGCGATGCAACGCGTCCCACAGCCAACCTGCATTGAAGCAGTATGCGCCGACGTTCAATTCTTTGATTTTTTGTTGTTCCGGTGTGGCGACATATTCTTCGACGATGGCTGAAACCGTCTCATCGGCATTTCGTACGATGCGCCCGAATCCCCGTGGATCCTCTGCGATCACAGTGACCAAACTGAACGGTCCGGGGTTGAGGCGTTGGGTTTCCACAAGCCGCGTGAACGTCTCGCCGCGCAGGAGGGGCATGTCGGCGTACGTCACGATAACCAGATCCGTTTTACCTTTGAGTAACGATTCGGCTTGCATCGCCGCGTGTCCCGTGCCGAGTTGCGGTTCCTGCAACACACATTCGGCGGAATCGCCCAAATATTTTTTCACCGCCTCCGCACCATGACCGACCACCACCACCGGCTTATCGGTTGTCGCAGATCTCAACGCTTCCATCACATGCCACACCATCGGTTTGCCGCACAACAGGTGCAACACCTTCGGCATCGACGATTTCATGCGAGTGCCCTGACCCGCGGCAAGTAACACAGC
This sequence comes from uncultured Anaerolinea sp., assembly GCA_964591425.1. Classification (GTDB taxonomy): domain Bacteria; phylum Chloroflexota; class Anaerolineae; order Anaerolineales; family Villigracilaceae; genus Defluviilinea. The sequence goes on along the minus strand of CAZQES010000018.1, from coordinate 26,961 downwards.
AGTAACTTTCATTCCAACTCCTCCGCCCCCACCCTGCCCTCCCCCAAATCCGACTGACGTTCGTCGGATTTGGGGGAGGTGCCCAAAGGGCGGAGGGGGTAAACAAAATAGGATTTGCGCAGCGGGAGCGGCAAATCCTATTTACAAAAGAAGCCCCGTGGCGCGCTCGCCATTTAAGGGCTCGGCGCCACGGGAATTGGCAGGGGCGCCTGGATTCGAACCAAGATCCACAGCTCCAAAGGCTGGTGTGCTGCCCTTGCACCACGCCCCTGTAAGGCGCACATTGTATCACAGCGAATCATGCGGGGCAACGTCACTTCCGCTTTGCGGCGTTGCTCTTCAACGTGCCGGTCACCGGACGCGGAATCGTTGCGCCTTCTTTGCCCGGAGCCAAACCCAATTTGTTCGCCTCTTCGAACGAGATCACATCCGGGTTGAGCGGAATGTTACCCGCCTTCTCGACCGCCTCGTCCCAGAACGCGTTCACATCCTTCACTTTGGATTTTTTACCGGCGGAGGCGAACAACTCATCCACATCCACTTCCGGTTCGGGTTCTTCCGTGACGAAAGGCGGGATAAAACCACCCGCTTCATCCGCAGGGACGGTTGATTCAGTCACCATTACCGCCGGTGCCACCCCCAGCGACTGGAGGATATTCTCTACATCGCCGCGCACGAACAACATGCCATCCACCGTGTTCATGATGCGTTCGCGGCTCGCCAGATCTTTCCCTGCCAGCAGTAACGCATGCGCTGAATTGACGGGAATGAGGATCAGGTCATGGTCGCCGCCGCGAAAGACGTGATAATTTTCCAGTTGTTCCTGCCGGATAAAACGCGAGACCTTCAATCCCGCGCTGTAAATTCCCATCAACGCGGAGAGCAACGATACTTCCATACTGCTGTCGTATAAATTACCGGCGCGGGCGAGCACGCGTCCGCGGTCGCTGATGAGGAAGACCGCGTCGGCTTGGATCTTCTGGCGGAAACCGGTCAGCAATTCGGAAAGCGTCTGACGGTGTGCCTCCGCCTCCTGTGTGGATTCAGGCGGGAAGATGGTGCGAACCAGCCCCAAACTTCGTTCGACCGCATCCAGAAAGTCCGCCAGCGGGATGGGTTTATCGAAGATCGCCGCCGCCCCGGCGCTGAGCATTTCATCGCGCGCTTTGCGTTCGGTCATGCCGGAGATGAAGATCACTTTCAAGTCCGCGTTGCGCGCTTTCACTTTGTGCATCAACTCGACGCCGGAGATGCCCGGCAGGAGGTAATCGGCGACCAGCAGATCGATGTTCCGGCGGGAGGCTTCGAGCAAGGCTTCTTCCCCCGAAGGCGCGTCGACAATATCCAGTTGATGACCGAGCGTTTGCAGGGTCGAGTGTAAGAGACGGACGATGTCCTTTTGATCGTCAACGAGAAGTACACAAGGCGCGGTCATAAACCTTCATTCACATCGGTGCCTTACTGTAAATTCTGCTCCGCCACCCAGCAAGCCACCCAATGCTCGGGCGCAAGTTCTTTGAATTGCGGTTCCTCCTGCGAGCATTTCGCGATAGCCACCGGGCAACGCGGGTGAAAACGACAACCCTTCGGCGGGTTGAGCGGACTGGGCACATCGCCCTTCAAAATAACGCGCTCGCGCCGCAGGCGCGGGTTCGGCACCGGAATCGCAGACATGAGCGCCTTGGTGTACGGATGCAGAGGGTTGCGGAACAATTCTTCGCGCGTGGTCAACTCCACCATCTTGCCGAGATACATCACCGACACACGGTCCGATACGTGTTCTACAACAGAAAGATTGTGAGCGATGAAGAGGTAGGTCAACCCGAATTCCGCCTGCAAGTCCTTGAGAATGTTCAACACCTGCGACTGGATCGAAACATCCAGCGCGGAGACCGGCTCGTCACAAACGATGAACTGCGGGCGCAACGCCAGCGCGCGGGCAATGCCGATCCGTTGGCGCTGACCGCCGGAGAATTCGTGCGGGTAGCGGCGGGCATGATAATCCTCCAGCCCCACCTTTTTGAGAGTTTCCAGCATGATGTCGACTCGTTCGCGGCGCGTGCCGATGCCGTGAATGTGCAATCCCTCCATCACCGATTCGCCGATGGGCACGCGCGGGTCGAGCGAGGCATACGGGTCCTGGAAGATGATCTGCATGTCGCGCCGCACCGCTTTCAATTCGCGCGGCTTCATGGTGAAAATGTCCTTGCCGTTGAACTTCGCCGAACCGGAGGTGGGTTCAACGAGGCGGAGCATGGTGCGTCCAACCGTGGTTTTGCCACAGCCCGATTCGCCCACCATGCCGAGGGTTTCGCCCTTCCTCACAAAGAAACTGACATCGTCCACGGCTCTCACGTGGTTGATCACGCGCTGTAAAAGCCCGGCGCGCACGGGAAAGTATTTTACGAGGTTGTTGACCTCGACAAGGGTTTCCCCTTTTTGGATGGGTTGGTTTTGCATGGCGGAAAAATCTCCAGAAAAGGGAATTAGGACTTCAAGGGAGCAACATGCCCCTCGGCATTTTGATACAACCAGCAACGCACGAGGTGGCCGGGTTTTACTTCATTCAACGCGGGCTCGGTTTGGGTGCAGATATTCAGGGCATGTTTCACCCTCGCCTGGCAACGCGGCGCAAAACGGCATCCTTGCGGCAGGTTGATGAGGTTGGGAACCGAACCGGGGATGACATCCAGTTTATCTTTGATCTCACCCAAAACAGGGATCGAACCGATCAAACCCTGCGTGTACGGATGCATCGGCTCGTCGAACAACGAGTTGACCTCTGCCTGCTCGACGATCTCGCCGGCATACATCACCGCCACGCGGTCTGCCATTTCAGCCACCACACCGAGATCGTGCGTGATGAGAATGACCGACGTGCCCATGTCGCGACGCAGGTCGCGCATCAGGTCGAGGATCTGTGCCTGGATCGTCACGTCCAACGCGGTGGTGGGTTCATCGGCGATCAGGAGTTCGGGCACACAAGCCAGCGCCATCGCGATCATTACGCGCTGTGCCATGCCGCCCGAAAGTTCGTGCGGATACGCGTGCGCGCGGCGCTCAGGGTCCGGCACGCCGACCATTTTGAGCAATGCGACCGCGCGATTCCAACCCGCGTCCCGGCCGAGATCTTGATGAACGTTTAACACCTCGGCAAGCTGGTCGCCCACTTTGAAGACCGGGTTCAACGCGGTCTGCGGTTGTTGGAAGATCATCGAAACGCGGTTGCCGCGAATCTTGACCATTTCTTCTTCGGTTAAATTCAGCAGGTTTTCGCCATCCAGAAGGATTTCCCCGCCGTCCACACGCCCGGGTCGCGAGATCAACCGCATGACCGAAAGCGAGGTGACGCTTTTCCCACAGCCCGATTCGCCCACCAACCCCAACACTTCGCCGGGATACACTTCAAAGTCCACGCCATCCACCGCGCGGACAACCCCATCCTCGGTATAGAAATAAGTTTTGAGGTTCTTCACCGCGAGCAAAGGCTGGGTGTTGGTGTTCATGATGGCAGACTCCTCAGGTCAGGAATGAACGCATTATAGCAAAGATTTAGAATAAAACGGAATCGCGAGACTCCTTTGCAAAACAGACGTCACGGCAAACAGTGAGGTCCGTAATCGAAGGATTCGATGTTGGCGAGCGCGGAGTTGGAAGAAGCGTCCAGCGCGAACCCGCAAAAATCGAGGCGCGAAGCGGCGACCTTGAGTCGCAGGTAAAGCGGGATGGATGGAAGTTCGCTCGCGAAGATCGCCTGCGCTTCTTGATGCGACGTGTATTCGGGTTCGCCGGGTAGCGAACGGAGAGCCTGTTCACAGGCTGAATCGAAATCGGAATTTTCATACCCGCTGATGTTCGTGCCGACCCAATTGTTTTCCTCGGTGGGGATCTGCGCTGAGGTGAACCAACTGCATTGAGGCTCGAGGGTGTTGACCCCGATCGCATATTCCGCAAGATCGAATTGCCTGCCGAATAGCGGACCTTCCGGTCCCTGCGCGTAAAAATCGGCGGCGGTGTAGAACACTGTGTTCAAACCAATACCGCACTCGCCCAATGACTGCCGTAAAATCTCAGCCACTTGATGGCGTTGTGTTGCCGAGGAGGTGTAATAATCGAAGACGAGCGGTGTGCCGCCCGCAACTCTTGTCACACCGACTGACAGGCGCGGCGTGGAGGGGTCGTTATCCGAATCGAGCCAGCCAATATCTTCTAAAATTTGCATTCCCGCCTGCGGGTTGTATTCATACGGCTGGATATTTCCATTATGAAGCGGGTGATCGGAAGGCAGGTAACTATCCGGCACTTGCGACAAGCCGAAGAGGACAACATCCACCAGTTTTTGACGGTCGAGGCACAAGGTCAGCGCCTGCCTCATGCGTTCATCACCGAATAGGTCGGGGCGGTCGCGCTGCGGGTTGTATCCGTCATCGTACGAAGCGGGAGCAACGCCAATGCCGAGCCATTCCATGGTCATGCTTTGGGCGGTCAACAATTTCAATTGATTCTGTGTTTGCATTTCCTGAAGCAAGCCCACCTGCCCATCGAGACGCACGGATGGATCGAGCGCGTCGCAGGTTCCATCCACGAGCGCGGAGAGCGCGGCGTTCGCATCGGGGATGATGAGGAAGGTCAGTTCATCGAAGCGCGGCAGTCCGCTTTCTGCGCGGAAGTAGTTGAGGTTCTTCGTCAGGCGCAGGCTTTCACCCGCAGTCCATTCTTGCATGATGTACGGACCCCAGCCGACTGGGTAACGGGAGGACAAGTCGAGCCGCGGCAGGTTGGCTGGCGACTGTTCCTGCCAGAGATGCCGTGGGAGGGGAATCCAAAAATTTGTGTAGTAATCAGGGTCAATGAAACCGGGCATGCCCCACCATTGAACGGTTATTTCGTCTGCCGCTTCGTAGACCTGCGTACGGTCCGTCAGGAACTTGGAAACAAGTGTGTCTTCATCAGCCGCCAGTTCGAACGAGAAGATCGAATCGTCCGCTGTGAGCGGCTCGCCATCGGACCATTGCAGGCCTGCGAGCATGGTGAAGGTCACCACCATCTGATCCATTTCGATCTCGCTGACGCCGTCGTAAACGATCTCACATTCCTCGGCGCGGCACCCGCTGGGTCTGAGCGTCATCCCCTTTGCCAGACTGACCACGTTACCGGCGGCGTCCACTATATCATCGCCCTCGCCCACACGTACCGGATTGACTTGCGCGTCGCCGTCTTCGAGAGAGGGAATCTTTTCGAGGATGATCGGTTCATAACCATATTCGAGAACATCCATCGGTCCATCGTAGATGGCAGAGAACACACTGCGCGCGGCGGAATTTAAACTGCCGTAGGGATACAGGGTGTTCGGCTCCTCCCCGAGGCAAATGGTCAACGAGCGCGGCGCAGGCGTCGGTGTGACGAGAGGCGAGGGTGTTTCCGTCGGCGCGTCGGGTATCACCGGAACGTCGGTCTGCCGCGGCGCGCAGGAAGCGAGCATCAAAACCAGGGCAGATATCAAAACGAATTTTTTCATGAGCCGATTGTATCCTGTTAATTCCCCGTATTATAACGAAACCCGCGGCGTCCTGGCGCCGCGGGTTTTTCAATTTTACATGTTCTTTTCCGCCACCCAACATGCGACAAAATGTCCGGGGAGAAGTTCCTTGAACGCGGGTTCCTCCTGCGAGCAAATATCGATCGCCAACGGACACCGCGGATGGAAGCGGCAACCCTTGGGCGGATTCAACGGGCTGGGCACATCGCCCTTCAGGATGATGCGCTCACGCTTCAACTCCGGATCGGGAATCGGGATCGCCGACATGAGGGCTTTGGTGTACGGGTGGAGCGGGTTGCGGAACAGTTCCTCGCGTTCGGTCAACTCGACCATTTTGCCGAGGTACATCACCGCCACGCGGTCGGAGATATGTTCGACCACGCTCATGTTGTGGGCGATAAATAGGTAGGTGAGACCGAATTCGGACTGCAAATCCTTGAGGATATTCAAAACTTGTGATTGGATGGAAACATCCAACGCAGACACCGGCTCATCGCAGACGATGAACTTGGGTTGCAAGGCAAGCGCGCGCGCAATGCCGATGCGCTGGCGTTGACCGCCGGAGAATTCGTGCGGGTAACGGCGGGCGTGGTAATCCTCCAACCCCACTTTTTTCAACGTGGCGAGCATGATCTCGAATCGTTCCTTGCGTGTGCCGATCTTATGAATGTCGAGTCCCTGCATCACAGATTGCCCGATGGGCATGCGCGGATCGAGCGACGCGTACGGGTCCTGAAAGATGATCTGCATATGCCGCCGCATCGCCTTCAGGTCTTTGCCGTTCAGCTTGAACACATCCTGCCCTTCGAATTTGACTTCGCCGGAGGTCGGTTCGAGCAGGCGGAGCATGGTGCGCCCGACGGTTGTTTTGCCACAGCCGGATTCACCCACCAAACCGACGGTTTCGCCTTCACGGATCTTGAAACTGACCTTGTCCACCGCCTGAACCTGCGCGACGACGCGTTGCAACAATCCCGCGCGGACGGGGAAATATTTTACGAGATCGTTCACTTCCACCAGCACTTTTTTGTCGCCTGCATTTGCGGTATTCATTAGTAGTTTGCTCCAATGGCTGAATTATGCGTGCGACGAAAGCGGAGCGCGATGTCCGTCCGCATCCTGATAGAGCCAGCAACGGACAAGATGCCCGCCTTGAGTGTCCATGAGGTCGGGTTCTTTTTCGGTGCAGATCGTCAGGTTATGCTCCACGCGCGCGCGGCATCGGGAGGCAAACCGGCAACCCGCCGGCATGTTGATCAGGTTCGGCACCGAACCGGGAATTACATCGAGGCGTTCCTTGAGTTTTCCAAGCACGGGGATCGAACCGATCAAACCCTGCGTATACGGATGAAGCGGTTGTTTGAAAAGTGTCTTGACGGTTGTTTGTTCCACCACTTGACCGGCGTACATCACAGCCACGCGTTCGCACATTTCGGCGATCACACCCAGATCATGAGTGATGAGGATGATGGCTGTGCCGATGTTCTCGCGCAAACTGCGCATCAGATCGAGGATCTGGGCTTGAATGGTCACATCCAAGGCTGTGGTAGGCTCGTCCGCGATCAACAAGTCCGGGACACAAGCCAGCGCCATGGCGATCATCACACGCTGTGCCTGTCCGCCGGAAAGTTCGTGCGGATACGCCTCTGCGCGCCGTTCCGGTTCGGGGATGCCGACCATTTTGAGCAATTCCACGGCGCGTTTGCGACCCGCCTCTTTTCCCAAATCCTGATGAATATTCAACACTTCGCCGATCTGTTCGCCCGCGCGAAAAACCGGGTTCAATGCCGACTGCGGCTGTTGAAAGATCATGGAGATGCTGTTACCGCGCACCTTGATCATCTCTGATTCCGGCAGGTCGAGCAGGTTCGTGCCGTTGAACAACACCTCGCCTTCGATGATTTTCCCGGGCTGGCCAATCAGCCGCATGATCGAAAGCGAGGTCACGCTTTTACCGCAACCGGACTCGCCCACGATGCCCAACACCTCACCGGGATAGACCACGAAATCGACACCGTCCACCGCGCGCACCACGCCGGATTCGGTGTAGAAATATGTTTTCAAGCTTTTTACTTCGAGCAAGGGTTTGTGATTCGCAGACACGGTTGATCGAGTCTCCTTCTTGATGAGGCAGTTTTAACCTATGGTTTTACACAAAGTTCGTTGTCTTCGATATAAGATCGGACGGTACCAAAAGATTGCACGTGGAAGGATCCCCCGGCGGGTTTGCCGTTCCGCAACGCGAACATGATGTTGGTATTTGAATAACGGCCGTCGAGGGGGATCAGAAGCGTTGTGAACCCGGAAAAGAAAGGACTCTGGGAATGAATGCGCTGGGGTTCGCTGTAACTTAGTTCGAGGATCATCATGCTGGTGGTGGTTTGGTATTCCTGATAGGTTGGGTCTGTGAGGTTCAATTCGTCCCATCGTTTGTCCCCGGAGATTTGCTCGTTGACCATTCCCGCGATGACGGATAGGTGTTCGGAATCCCCTTCGAGCGTGATCGGTTCGCCGTAACAACGGAGCAAGATCTGCGCGGGCATCGCATCAAAGACCGGGTAGAACCACAGGGCATCTTTCGTATACGCCATGATGCTAAAGTAGATCAGGAACAGCACTGCAAGGGTGATCGTCGCCAAAAAGTTCAGAACGGACGCGGTTCTACCCGTACTCTGGTCGGACAAATGAGCCACTGATGTTTCCTATTTGAGGATGACCGTGATCAACACCCGCACGTTTTCACTGTCGGGAATGGATTGCACTGTAACGGAGATATTCTTATCGGGTTTGGAGCGTAACAACGTAAGCGCGCCGCCCAATGGGCTTTCCGGGCTGTTCCCCCTCTTTACCCATCCGAGAGACTCTAATTCGGTTCGGTAGAACTCCACGATCTCATCCACCGTTCCGGGCACCTCATAGGTAATGTAGGTATTGCTTGCCGCAAATTTGAGGTTGAGCGCCCCCTCGCGAATCGGGACATCCTCCGGCAGGGCATCCACGTTTGCCTGGGCGGTGGCGGTCGAGGAGGCAAGTTGTTCGTCCGTTTTGCCAGCTTCCTCGGGGGGCGAACAACCGGCAATCAATACCGCCAGTAGAATGAAAATAAGAAGGACAGCACGGTACATCATGGGTTACCTCGACAAGTCAACTGGAATTTAGAGTTTGAGACGCGGATCCAACGCATCGCGCAAGCCATCGCCCACGTAATTGAAAGCCAACGATGTCAGAAAAATGCACAAGCCCGGATAGAAGGCAAGCCACGGTTGTTGCCACATGCGTTCCTGCACGTTTTGCAGCATGTTTCCCCAAGTGGGGACCGGGGGCGTAATGCCAAAACCCAGAAATGATAAGGCAGCTTCCAACACGATCACCCCACCCAAGCCAAGCGTCAGATTTACGATCACCGGGGCAAGGGAATTGGGAATCATGTGCCGGCTGATGATCGTCCAATGACTCGCGCCAAGCGCCCGCGCGGCTTGAGCAAAATCCTGTTCACGCAGGCTCAACACCATGCCGCGCACCAGACGCGTGGAACCCAGCCAGCCAAAGGCTATAAGTACTCCTGAGATAATCAGCGCTTTGGACCATTCATCGGGTAATCCGGGAATGCTAACGCCGCGTAACATGGCAGAGAAAAATAAAAGAAGAGGCAAGGTGGGCAGGGTCAGGAGGAACTCGACAATCCGCTGGATCAGTGAATCTACCCACTTACCGAAATAACCGGAGGTTGCGCCGACCAGCACCCCTACTGTTTCAGAAACGAAATTGACCAATACGGTGACGAACAAGGAAAGGCGGGCGGCATACAGAAGGCGGCTGAATACATCACGACCAAGCTCATCCGTTCCCAAGATGTGCTCCGGCGAGGGGTTCGCATACGAGTTTTTCAGATCCTGTGCATACGGATCATATGGCGAAATCACAGTGGCAAACACCGCCATGAAGATGAACGCAAGAATTACGAAAATGCTCACGACCGCCAGTTTGTGCTTGAGGAACCTTCTCAGGATGATCAGAAACCACGATTCTTCCTTGATGGACGCAAGCGCCTCGGTGCGGAGTTCTGCAACTGCCATGGATGATGACCTCTCGAATGGATTAACTGAAGCGGATGCGCGGATCCACTACGGTATAAAGAATATCGCCCAACAAGGACGCGATCACTACCAGCACGGAGCTGATGAAAAGGAATGCCATCGCAACCGGGTAATCGTTCGCGCCCAACGCAAAAACATACAGGAAGCCCATGCCGGGCCAATTGAACACGGTTTCAGTAATGGTTGCGCCGCCAAAGATACCGGGGATTTGGAACACCACGATGGTGATCAACGGGATCAACGCATTGCGCATGGCGTGTTTGATGATCACCAGCCGCTCACGCAAACCTTTCGCGCGCGCCGTACGAACATAATCCTGGCGCAACACTTCCAGCATGGACGAGCGCATAAAACGACTCCAACCAGCCATATACAGAAGGGACAACACCATGGTGGGTAGAATCGCGTGGATGGCAATATCCAGCCAAGAGCCAGGCTCCACACTCAGCAACGCTTCAAGACTGCCCGGTAACGGGTCGCGTACCAAAATTACATTACCGGTGGGAAGGTATGGAAAACCAAATGCTTTGTAGAGCGGCGATTGATTCCCCCCGAATAAAATGATCATCATCAAACCAAACCAGAAGACCGGCATGGCTGTGCCAAAAAAGGAAAAGGAGGTCATCACATAGTCCAGCCGTGAATACTGTTTCACCGCTGAGAAAATGCCGATCGGAATCGCAATAACAAGTGAAATAACTGTGGCGGAAACCATCAGGATCAACGTATTCCTCAAGCGCGATGCCAGCACGGTGGAAACTGGTGAACCACGCGCCACTTGCCACGAGGTTCCGAAATCGCCGCGCAATACACCTTTACTGCATGTTGTTTCAACCGAGCGGCAGGTCGAGGTTTGCAGGTCTTCCCTGCCGATCGCCGGGAACCAATCTTCGCCGGTCAACCACGCCACATAACCCCAAACCGGACCGCGGTGGAGACCAAGATATTCGCCGATCTTCTGAATCTGCTCTTCGGTAAAGCCCTGATTGGCGCGTCCGCCGGCGCCAGCCATTTTCAATTCATCCAAGGGACCGCCCGGAGCAAGCCACAGAAGGAAGTAGATCGCCATCGATGAAACGATAACGACAAGGGTCATCTGAATAAAGCGGCGAATCAAATAGTTGGTCATGTCTGCTCCTTACAGAAGGCGCGGATGCAACGCTTTCCACGTGCGATTTTAAACAAAAAATGAAATAATGGCGGCTCCAGGGCCGCGTCGATGATAACTAAACTGGCTAAGTTTAATATGAAGGGAGGATGGCGGCTAAGCGCCGCCATCCTCTTACGAACAATCGTGCAGGCTTACTCTTCGAAGTCGAAGTTCTCGACGTTCCAGAATTCGCTGTTGGCGGTCGGATCCATCACCACACCCAAAACGGAGGGGCGGGTCACGACGATCTTCGCGCGGGCGAACAAGGGCAGGCTGGGCAGGAATTCAGTGAAGATTGCCTGCGCTGCAGCATGCTGGGTAAATTTGGTGTCCTCATCCAACGCTTGAGTCGCGGCATTGCACGCGGCATCGAAGTCAGCATTTTGGAAACCAACATCGTTCGCGTTACCCCAACCAAGTTCTTCGCTGGGCAACTGCGAGGAGATGTAGAGCGTGCATGGGGGCTCGACGCCGGTCAACCACGCGAACTCACCCATATCGAACTGGCGTCCGAAGACCAAGCCATCGGGACCATCGGCGAAGTATTCGCCGCCGTACAACTCGATGGTGGTTTCGATACCGCAGTTATCTTTCAACTGCGCTTGCACGATCTGGGTCACCTTTTCGCGCAACGCGTTGGTGCGGGTGCTGTGGATGAAGGCAAGCTTATCGCCGGAGCCGTTATCCAGAACGCCATCACCATCGGTATCTGACCAACCCAACGCGGCGAGCATTTCCTTGCCGGTATCCGGGTTGAATTCATAGAGCGTGACGTTGTCATCACCGCCGTAGAAGGGGTGATCACCGGAGGTGTAGGTGTGTTGCACAACAGCCGCGCCGTTCGTGGCGCCGTCAACAACAGCCTGACGGTCGATGCAGTACGCGATCGCCTGGCGGAATTCCTTCTTGGCGAACAAGCGCTCGCCATCGGAAGCCAGCAACGTGGCGGCAGCGCCAGTATAGGAGTCAACCGGGGTGGTGTTGAAGTCGAGGTGTTCGAACACGGTACCGGCAACCACCTGAGGCACCATCAAGCCTTCGGCTTCGAATTGGCGGATCAACGGCAGGGAACCTTCGAACGCGGCATCCTGTGTACCGAAGTCGCATTCACCGGAAGCCAACTGCGCGATCAACTGGTTGGTGTCGGGGATGAAGCGGTAGATCAAGGTATCGATCTTGGGAAGTCCCTCGCTGGCCCGCCAGTAGGTGGGGTTCTTCTCAAGGGTGATATGATCGCCAGCTACCCATTCGACAAGGCGGAACGGACCGAACGCAAGCGGATCACGGTTCACTTCTTCGTCAGCCAGCATTTCCGCGGGGCTGAGCGGACGGGAACCACCCTCGCCATAGACGTGCTTGGGGAGAGGTTGGATCATGCCATCCACAAAGTACGTGCCGCTGGTGTAGTTGGGCATGAAGAAGTAGTTGTACGTGGATGCATCCACGACTTCCACTTTCTGTGTCTGGGTTTCCCAGAAATATTTGCTGGTGGGGGTATCGGGTGACTTGGCAACCTCAGCCGAGAACAACACATCATCGGTGGTCACAGGCGTGCCATCTTCCCAGGTCGCGCCAGCTGAAATTGTGTGCTGAGTCACGATTTGAACGACGGGGTATTTCTGTCCTTCTTCCACAGTCACATCAACGGGATCGCCTTCAGCCTGATTCAAAGAAATGGTCATGCCGGCGGCGAGTTCGACAGCGGCATCCTGCGCGGGATCGTATACCACATCACCAACGCCAACTTCAATCGTATTCTGCTGTGCAGTATCATCGAACTTTGACAAATTGTAGAGCACTGGCTGGTAATCGTACGTGCGGGCATCGAAAAGCCCATCGTAAATCGCATCAAGCACGAAAGTCTTAACCAGCGCGGCTTCACTGTACGTGTACAGGGTTTGCGGTTCCTGCGCGAGACAGGCAACCATGACCTTGGGTTCCGCGGGGGCGGGCGGTTCCGTCGCCGGGGCGGCGGGTTCCGTTGCGGGGGCGGGTTCGTCCGTCGCGGGGGCGTCAGCCGGACCGCACGCGGAAAGGATCATGCTCGCTACAACGAGCAAACCCAAAACCAACATCAAACGGTTCTTAAACATAGTTTCTCCTCCAGAGAATTTTTAGGTGATGCACGAACGGATAATGAACTTACACTAGCGTGATATGCCTAACCTGCCACCTCCTCTCATTCAAGAACTAGAGGGTAGTACTAAAGCAGGGGAATTATACCCAATTACCTACGAGCGTCAACCGCAATACCCTAAAAGCGGTAAATTAATCCAAATCCTGAGAAAAACAGTTCTCTAGTATTGCTTCTCGATGCTACTATGGGATTATTCCGGCAAGATCGACCCTTTTTACTGTGAACGCAGTTTGACTTCAATCCTTCGTTGACATCCCCGCACCCAAACGGTAGAATGCCTTTAGATCGTTCATATTTTAGGAGGCGTTGAAATGCTAAAGGAATTTAGAGATTTCGCCATGCGCGGCAACGTGGTTGACCTTGCCGTTGGCGTGATCATCGGCGGCGCGTTCGGGAAGATCGTCGCTTCACTCGTCAATGACATCTTGTTCCCCCTCATCGGGCTACTCCTCGGGGGGGTGAACCTTGCGGAAAAAGCCGTCACCGTCGGGTCGGCAGTCGTTAAATGGGGCGCGTTCGCACAATCGATCATTGATTTTGTCGTTGTTGCCTTCGTTATTTTCATGATGATACGGACGATCAACCGCCTGCAGAAACCTGCTCCAGCCGCGGAACCAACTACCAAAGAATGCCCGTATTGCAATTCCACCATCTCCATCAAAGCCAAACGTTGCCCGAATTGCACATCGCAACTCTAGCCCCTGAATTCCGCTGAGTAGGGGCGGAGCAATGCTCCGCCCCTACTTTTTGTTTCTCTTATGAATTTCCTCGACAAACTCAACCCACAACAACGCGCCGCCGTCACTGCGGTGAACGGACCCGTCTTGGTCGTAGCAGGTCCGGGGTCCGGAAAGACGCGGGTGCTCACCCAGCGGATCGCGTATCTCATCGCGGAGGAGGGAGTCCGCCCGTGGCAGATCCTCGCGGTCACGTTCACCAACAAAGCCGCCAAAGAGATGCAGGAGCGCGTCAAGAAATTATTGCCCGATCAAGCCACCGAGGGAATCATGCTCGGCACGTTCCACTCGATCTGTGCGCGCATCCTGCGAAGAGAGTCGGAACACCTCCCCATTGAAACCAATTTCGTGATTTTCGACTCGGACGATCAGGAACGGATCGTGAAAAATGTCATCCGCGAATTGAACCTCAACGAGAAGTTATATCGTCCCGCCAGTGTGCACGCCGCCATCTCGCGCGCCAAGAATGAATTAATCGACGCGGATAATTTCCCAACCCTGACATATCGCGACGAAGTGGTGAAGCGCGTGTACGCCGAATATCAAAAGCGACTCATCGCCAGCAACGCCGTGGACTTCGACGATATTTTGCTGTACACCGCCCGCTTGCTGGAAGAGAACCCGTCTGTGCGCGATAAATACGCCCAGCGCTTCCGTCACGTGCTGGTGGATGAGTTTCAAGATACCAATCTCGCACAATACTCACTCGTTCAACAGCTCGCTTCCTTTAATAAGAACATTTTTTGCGTGGGCGACCCGGACCAATCCATTTACGCGTGGCGCGGCGCAGACTATCGCAACATCCATCGCTTCGAGCAGGACTTCCCCGATGCGCAAACCATTTTGCTCGAACAAAACTACCGCTCGCGCCAGACCATCCTCGATGCCGCTATGGGCGTCATTGACCGCGCCCGCAATCGCAAACGCAAACAACTCTTCACCGATCGCGGCGCGGGCGAGAAAATTTTTTTCTACGAAGCGCCCGATGATTACGCGGAAGCGTCATTTGTCGTAGACAGCATCGCCCAACTCGTCGCCTCGCGCCAGTTCGAGCCGGGCGATTGCGCCATCATGTATCGCACCAACGCCATGTCGCGCCTCATCGAAGAGGCGTTCTTACAGGCAAGGCTTCCGTATCGTCTCGTCGGCGCGCAACGGTTCTACGGAAGGCGTGAAGTGAAAGACATCATCGCGTTCCTGCGCCTCATCCACAACCCCGCCGACGAAGCCAGCCTCGACCGCATCATCAACGTCCCGCCGCGCGGCATCGGCGAAAAAACCCTCACGACGTTGCACATGGTCGCGCGACAAAATGAAATGCAACCCGGTCTGGTGCTCATTGATCTCGCACGCGGCGATCAATCGCATCATTGGAAATCGTTCACGGGTCGCGCCGCCCTTCCGCTTGCAGATTTCGGCGGCATGCTCGCCACATGGCGCGTCGCCGCGCAATCGCTCACGGTGCCCGAACTCTTCGACCGCGTCGTCAAAGACCTCAACTTCAAGGAATACATCGATGATCAATCAGAGGAAGGCGAAGACCGCTGGGAGAACGTGCTCGAACTGAAACGCCTCGCCGACGAATATTCCACGCGCACGCTCGACGAGTTTCTCGAAAACATCGCGCTCGTCTCCGATCAAGACACAATCGCCGAAGGCAATGTGCCAACGCTCCTCACCCTCCACGCCGCGAAAGGACTCGAGTTCGGCGCGGTCTTCATCGTCGGTCTCGATGACGGCATACTTCCGCACAGCCGTTCGTTCGATGATCCCGAATCAATGGAAGAGGAACGCCGCCTCTTTTACGTCGGCATCACGCGCGCCAAAGATAGGCTCTACCTCCTGCGCGCCATCCAACGCGGCGGACGCGGCTCGCAAGAAGAAACTTTCCCCTCACGTTATTTGGATGATGTTCCAGCGGAGTTGCTCGTCGGTAAAACGCGCACGGGACGTTCGATCCGCGGACAGGTTCCTGAAAACAAATGGCAAACGCATCGGACTCAGGGTCAGCCTGCCTCAGTCATCCCAGCCAAATACCGCGCAGGGACGCGCATCAAACATTCCACGTGGGGAGAAGGAATCGTCCTCGATAGTAAGATCCAGGATGACGATGAAATCGTGGATGTGGTGTTCGAGTCGGTGGGAATAAAAAGACTGTCAGCAAGTCTGGCGAATCTAAAAATCATATAATTCGTGGGGCGGATTGGTAATCCGCCTTTACTTTGCGGGATACCATCCCGCACCACGAAGCGTGCATACTTTAGCGGGAGGTCTACTTGCCAGTCTCCACCAGCGCGCGCAGACCCAGGGCGTATGATCTCCAACCGAAGCCGGTGATTTTTCCTTTGCACACACCGGAAAGCAATGATGTGTGCCGAAATTCTTCGCGTGCGTACACATTCGAGATGTGCACTTCGATGACGGGAATCTGAATCGCGCTGATCGCGTCGCGCAGAGCGACCGAGGTATGAGTGTACCCGCCCGGGTTGAAGACCACACCTTTCGCCCAAGTCCGCGCGTCGTGCAACGCATCGATCAATGCACCTTCGTGATTCGATTGCAGGCATGTGATTTCCACGCCCAATTCTTTCGACAACTCGATCAACTTGTTGTTGATGTCATCTAGCGTCATCGAGCCGTAGACTTCAGGCTCGCGCGTGCCGAGCAGATTGAGGTTGGGTCCGTGCAGAATTAGGATTTTCATTCGTATCTCCGTATTGCGACATTTATGTCGCACATTGCAAAAGCGACATAAATGTCGCGTTACAACACATCTTCCAAATCAGTCACATCGACCAACTCAACCTTGCCGATCTCCACGGGCAACGCAAAACGGATGGACTTCGCGTTCTTCTTTTTATCCACTCGCATCGCGCGGAGGATTTCTTCACGGGGTAATTCTTCAGGTATCTGTGTCGGCAAGCCTAACACAGATAGCGTCTCTGCGATCTTCTCCGCCAATCCCTTGCCCACAACACCGATCCGTTCGGCATACTTCGCTTCGACAACCATGCCGATGGCAATTGCCTCGCCGTGACTCAACCCGAATCCGCTGACGAGTTCCACGGCGTGCCCAACCGTGTGACCGAGGTTCAGCGTCGCGCGGACTCCATTTTCGTACGGGTCCTCTTCAATAATTTTTATTTTCACCGCCATCGCGCGCTTGACGATTTCTTCCAAATTATTTTTTATCCAACCCAACCCATTCGCGCACTCACCAAATAATTCAGGATCAGCGATGATTCCGTGTTTGACTACTTCCGCCATGCCGGAGCGCAGGTCGCGGTCGCTGAGGGTGAGTAAAAGGCTGGGGTCGGCGAGAACCAGCTTCGGGGGGTGAAAAGAACCGATGAGGTTTTTCCCTTCGGGCAGGTCGAATCCAGTTTTCCCTCCGAGTGATGCATCCACCATTGCGAGCAGGGACGTCGGCGCCGCGACCCAATCGATCCCGCGCATGTACGTGGACGCGGCAAAGCCGGCCAGATCGCAAATGACGCCGCCGCCGAGGGCGATGATCGTGCTTTGGCGGTCGAGTCCGTTTTCGAGAAATGATTTCCAAAGATATGAAACTGTTTCGAGATTTTTATGTTCCTCGCCTGCGCGAATGATAATGGATTTTTCGATGTTGATCTTTTTCAAATGATGTTTCGCAACATTCTCGTCGGTGACGATAATGGCGTTTACGTAGCGCAAATTGGCAATTTGCGCTACGTAAACATCATACTCACCCATCGCAGAGAGATGATACCGTCCGAGAATAATTTGAGTGCGATGAGCATTTTCTTCAGCGGGCTTATTGTCAACATGAAGTGTCAAGGCGAAGGAAGCATAATGCTCACGACGATGTTCAAGCAATGCTCCAAGTTTCGATTTCAAATCGCCCGCGAGCAATGGACGTTTGCTTGAATCTTCGTTGAGCCTTTTGAGAAGTGTATCCATCTCCGCCATAAGCACAACGACTTTGCCGTTGCTTTCGGCGAATTGACGATTCTCGTCACGCAACAATGCGCCGCCGCCGAGGGCAATCACACAATCCCTCACCCCTAACCCCTCTCCCAAAGGGAGAGGGGGAATCAGAGACTTCAACGTGATAGTTTCCAATTCACGGAACGCCGGCTCGCCGTGTGTTTCGATGATCTGCGCAATAGACATATCCGCGTTCGACTCGATGACGCGGTCGAGGTCAATGAAGGGCAAACGCAGATTATTAGCAAGCATTTGCCCGATCGTGGTTTTACCCGTGCCGGGCGGACCGTAGAGGAAGATGTGCATGTCAGTGTTCAGTCAGCAGTGATCAGTTATTCCCAGAAAACGTGGGGGATATTATCCATTTGTAAATCTTCAAGCCTTGCTTTGCGTAATGATTCAAAACGCGGTTTGATCTCGTTCATCGAATCCCCGCCAAGTTTTTCGAGAAGTGCGTCCGCTATTACAAACGCGACCATCGCTTCGAGGATCGGAACGGCGCGCGGCACAGGGCAAAAATCGGAGCGTTCATATTGGGTCGGGGCATTTTCACCTTTGGCGAGGTCTACGGTTTGTTGTGGGGTCAGAGTCGTAGCGATCGGTTTCATTGCCGCACGGATCACGATCGGCTGTCCGTTTGAGATCCCTCCCTCGGTGCCGCCGGCGCGGTTTGTTGCACGTTGAATCTCCCTCACCCCCAGCCCCTCTCCCGCAGAGAGAGGGGAGAGTTTGATTGGATCATGGGCGCGCGTGCCTGGACGTTTGGCATTTTCGAATGCGTCGCCGACTTCGACACCTTTGATCGCTTGCACAGACATGATCGCCATGGCAAGTTTCGCTTCAAGGCGTTTATCCCACTGCGCGAAACTACCGAGACCGACGGGAACATTCAATGCGACGATTTCGAGGATTCCGCCGAGGGTATTCTTTCCGTGAATGGCTTTTTCGATCTCATCACGCATCTTCTGCGCGGACGTTTCGACTGGACAACGCACATCCGATACTTCGGCGCGCGTGAAGCGTTCTTCATAAGGCATATCTCCAAAATCGGTTTGGATTTCGCCAATGGAGGAAACGTATCCGTCAACGATGATGTTGAATTGCTCCAGAAAGTGTTTGCACACTGCCCCGACAGCGACGCGCATGGTCGTTTCTCTTGCGGAGGCGCGTTCGAGCGCAAGGCGCAAATCTTTGTAGCCATACTTCACTGCTCCAGTTAAGTCCGCGTGACCGGGGCGTGGAGTTGTCATCGGTTCAATTGCTTTGCCCTTCCATTTAATGTGATCCAGATTTTCGACGAGCATGGAAATTGGTCCGCCCGTGGTTTCACCTGCCATCACTCCGCCAAGGATCTGCACCGCGTCGTTTTCGATTTTCATGCGTCCGCCCGAACCGTATCCCTTTTGGCGGCGGGCGAGTTCTTTGTCGATAATTTCAGGCGTGAGGGAAAGTCCTGCGGGAATCCCTTCGAGGATTGCGGTCAAAGATGGTCCGTGAGATTCGCCAGCGGTGAGGAAGTGTAGGGGCATGAAAGGCTCCGAGTGGAAAGTAGAAAGTGAAAATGAGTAACCAGTGAACAGTGATCAGTGATCGGTGTGGTGAGGAAAGAATTATATTTCGACACTTTGGTAAAGAATTTCACGAGGCGGGTTGTGACCTGTCCAAATTTCGAAAGCGAGAGCGGCTTGTTCGATGAGCATGCCAAGTCCGTTGGCGGCTTTTAACCCTTGTGCTTGGGCATCTCTGACAAGTTTGGTTTCGCGTGGATTGTAGACCAGATCATACACAAAAGCATTGGAAGGCAGTGACAGATTTTCGGGGAGGGGAGATTGGTCAATGTTCGGTGTCATGCCGAGAGGAGTGGTGTTTACTAGAAGGATGAAGGGTAAAAAATGAACGCTTAGCGTGAATGACTGATACTGCGTACTGCGTACTGCGTGATTCGGAAATGTGAGTAAAAGTTCTTCGGCTTGTTCGATGCGCCGAGCGGCGACGGTTACGCTCCAATCGTCAGTTAACAAAGCATAGGTTATCGCCCTTGCCGAACCTCCTGCTCCAAGAACCAGTGCTGATTTCCCCCTCACCCCTGCTCCTCTCCCGTTGGGAGAGGGGGATTCTGCAAGAAATCTTTTTAGATCAGTTAAAAATCCAGGCGCATCGGTGTTGCCACCGATTAGCCTCTTGTCGCGCACATAAATCGTATTGACCGCACCTATCGCTTTGGCGGTTGGAGTGAGTTCATCGAGAAATTCGATCACGGTTTGTTTGTGCGGAATGGTGACGTTGAGTCCATGCAGTTCGCTCATGCGGACGCGGTTGAGCAACTCTTTCAATCCTTGCTTATCGTCGGGAGGGATGGGAAAGAGGGAGTAATCGCCTTCCAAGCCACAGGCGTTGAGCGCGGCGGTGTGGATTTGAGGGGAGATGGAATGGCTGAGAGGGAAGCCGATGAGACCGAGATGGTAGGTCATTCTCCCTCACCCTAACCCTCTCCCGCTGGGAGAGGGGACTCGTAGCGCGTCGAGCACTTCAAAGAAGTCGGGAAATGTTTTTGACACGCAGGATGGATTTTCAATTGTCACGCCCTCAAAACGAAGACCGATCAATGAAAACGCCATAGCCATCCGATGATCGTTGTAGGTTTGAATGTTTGCAGGTTGAAAGTTTAAAGTTGGATAGATGGTCATACCATCGTCATGTTCCTCCACGCGGACGCCGAGCCGCGCGAGTTCGGTGCAGGTGGCATTGATACGATCCGATTCTTTGACGCGGGCGGAGGCGATGCCGCGGATTCGAGTTGGCGAAGTCGCGAACGGAGCGATCGCCGCGAGCGTTTGGGCAGTGTCGGGGATGTCGCGCAGGTCCACATCGACGCCGTTGAGTTCACGAGAACCAGTGACCAGTAAGCAGTTATCAGTTTCGGTGACCGTGCATCCCATTTGTTGAAGGATATCTAAAAACCGAATATCACCTTGCACAGATTTACGAGAGATATTTTCAACTTTGACCGTTCCACCGCAAATTGCGGGTGCGGCGAAGAAGTAGGAGGCGGAGGAGGCGTCGGATTCGATCTGGTAATTGGTAATTGGTGAATAGTAGGAAGGTTGAACGGTGAAACGAGAATAGTCATCACGTTCGACTTCCACGCCGAAGTCGCGCATGATCGCAATGGTCATGTCCACGTACGGTTTGGAGTTGAGTTCGGTGGCAAGTTCGATTTCGACAGGGGCTTGGGCGTACGGCGCAACCATGAGCAGGGCGGAAAGGTATTGAGATGAGATATTGCCTCTGAGTCTTGCTTTGCCGCCATATAAGCCGCGACCTGTGATCAGGAGGGGCAAGCCGATATACGAATAATCGGGGACCATTTGCCACGGGTCGGTGATCACTGGTTTGTCTTTATCCACAAGTTGATTCAGAGCCTCAACCAGGTCGCCGATCGGACGTTCGCGCATGCGCGAGTCGCCGTCAATAATGTATTGACCGAAGCCAAGTTTGAGGAGTGCAGTTAGGAATCTCGCGGCGGTGCCTGCGTTACCGATGTAGAGACCGGCTTGCCTGACTGGAATTTCCCCACAAAGACCGGTGACAGTTATTTCGTGATTGACTTCATCGAGTTGAACGTCAAAGCCGAGGGTTTGCAGGGCTTTGGCGAAATAGAGCGAGTCGTCAGAGAACAACGCGTTGGTTAATTTTGTTCTTCCATTTGCCAATGCCGAAATGAGCAAGGCGCGATTCGTGAGCGATTTGGAACCCGGCACGCGAACGGTCGCGTTGAGCGGATGATTGATGGGATGGATGCGCATTGGATATGTAACCAAGTAGACAGGTACACACGTAGACAGGTATACACGTGGATAAGTTTCGAGTTTGTGAATGAACGTGGTTATCCGTGTGTTTCCATGTGTCCATGAGATGAGAGATAAACTATCGGCTTGGAAAATGCTCAGGCAATTGAATCAAGCCGACCCGACGCGCGAAGCGACGCACGTCATCTCGTTACCATCCTGCCGTCACAGGTTTCTTGATGGGAGCGATGCGGCGTCCCATCACTTCGGCAATCGCTTTTACTTGTTTGACCATCTCTACAAATTTTTCAGGCTTGAGCGATTGCTTGCCGTCCGAAACGGCGTGCGCGGGATCGGGATGCACTTCGACAATGAGTCCGTCCGCGCCCGCGGCGACCGCGGCGCGCGCGATTGCCGCGACGTAATCGGCATGACCTGTCGCGTGCGATGGATCGAGAATAACGGGCAGATGCGTTAGGTTTTTCAACACGGGAATCGCGTTGATGTCCGTCGTGTTGCGCGTGGACGATTCGAATGTGCGGATGCCGCGCTCGCACAAGATGACCTGTTTGTTGCCGCCCGCGAGGAGGTATTCGGCAGACATGAGCAGTTCTTCGATGGTGGCGCTGAGACCGCGCTTGAGCAGAACACTCTTGCGCGTTTCGCCGAGCACGCGCAGGAGGTTGAAGTTTTGCATGTTGCGCGCGCCGACTTGAAAGACATCCACATATTTGATCATCACATCGAGTTGCGTCTGCGACATGATCTCGACCACGATGGGCATGCCCGTTTGTTCGCGCGCTTCGGCAAGATATTCGAGACCCTCTTCGCCGAGACCTTGAAACGCATACGGTGACGTGCGCGGCTTGAAGACTCCGCCGCGCAAGGCGTTCGCGCCCGCTTCTCTCACAGCGTGGGCTGTTTCTAAAATTTGACTCTTCGACTCCACTGCGCATGGACCCGCGATCAGGACGATATCTTCGCCGCCAACGTTGAAGCCATCGATCGGAAACACGGAGTTTTCAGGACGCACCTGACGCGAACCCAGTTTGAACGGTTGCGAGATTCGTTTGACGCTTTCGACCCCGTCCAACACTTCGAACGGATCCGTGGACGGCGCGTGGAACTCACCCACCGCGGCGATGATGGTGGTCTCGATCCCGTGCGTGATGTGCGGCGTCAACCCGTGCGCTTTGACGGTATTCACAACCGCTTCGATCTGTTGCGGCGTGGAGTTGGGCTTCATAATGATCAACATGAATTCTCTTCCTTTTTTATTCGGTGGTCGAGTAGCCCCATGTTCGTCGGGGCATATCGAGACCACAGGTTAGAAATATATTCTTGTGGCATGGTGGTTTCGACTGCACGCGGGACTACTCAACCACCAGAATTGGAATGTTATTGCGCCACGACCAAGTCTGGTCTCAATCTTACCGCGTCACGCAAATAGACATGGGTGATCTGATTTTGCGGCACATCCGTATTCCAATGGACCAACACACGGATCACGCGCGGCAGGCTGTTTGGTACAGGGATTTCGCGCGCACACAACATCGGGACGAGTCCCCATCCCATTTGACGCGCACCCTGCGCCGGGAAGGTGGAGGCGAGATCGTCAGTCACGGTAAAGATGGCGCTCTCCACGTCTTCGGGATACATCCCTTCGTTTGAATCTAAAATGGCTTCGAGCAATTCTCGCGTCGCTTCGAGAATGAGGTCTGGTTCGTCTGCGGCGACGGTCGTCGCACCTCGGATTCCGCGTGTGGGCATACATGGCTCCTTGACTCCCCTCTCCTTTAGGAGAGGGGTTGGGGGTGAGGTAAATAAAAAAGAGCGAGACCGTGTGGTCTCGCTCTTTGCGTGAACAGAGTTATTTCCTGTCTACTTAAGCGTCGCCAACGGCAACCGAGTCTCGGAAACCGTAATAAAAGTAAAAAGCAAACCAGCGGGCGAACTTAAGCATGTTGGGCGCTATTCTATGCCTATGAGGTGGATGCGTCAAGGGGCATCTCGCGACTCAGCTTTTAGAGCGGTGGATGCCTTTGCAATTGCAAGAAAACGCGTATAGTTCTGCGGGTCATCCTCGATGCCTTCTTCCAGAATTTGCATACCGTATAACTCCGCCGCGCGACGGGAGGCGATCGCGGCAATATCGCGCGCGCCCGACTCTTTCAGCATCTTCACCGCGCCCGCAGTGTCGTACACGGACTCTGCTTCGATATTGTGATTCCGCAAATAGTTGGCACATTGCAGCAACGCCTGCGAATGGCTGATGGCTCTTTTTATTTCGGAGGTCGTTACACCGGGGACGGAGATCAAGCAGTGCCGCACGCGCAAAATGTATTCACCGATAATGTTCACATCAGAACGAGAAAGCAGGTCATGCGTTGGCTGAATTTTCCCCGTAATGGAATTTTCGACGGGGATCATCCCTGCATCACAACTGCCAGCCGCAACCGAATCAAACACCCCGTCGAACGACGCGCACGATACGGCTTCGACCTCGCCAAAAAAATCGAACACCGCTTGCTCGCTGTACGCGCCTGCTTCACCTTGAAATGCAACTCGCATTTTCATCTCGAAATTGGGATAATTCTACACGACTACATTCTAGCGATGATAGAATCCGCCTGACACTAAGGAGTTAACTATGAAACCCGGTGACTATATTGGTTTATACATTTACGACAAGCTGATTTACACAGGTGTTATTAAAGATCAAGGCACAATGGAAAGCGGGCGGAAGATTTATCAAGTGTTGCTGGTGAAAAACATCTTCCAGCGTAATTTTCCCGAAATCCACTTCGATCCTGAAATTCGGCCTGTCACGCGCGAGCAGGTGCGAGAGGAAATCAAGCGGCTCAAGATCAATTTGCAAAAACATATCATGCAAATGGAAGATAATGTCAACGAACTCCTCACCGAACGCGAACTGTATAACATCATTGGATAAATAAAATTAAGTTCTATCCATCTGACGAAGGCGGCGCGGACCGAGAACAAGCCTATCGGTGGTTTACGTCTAATTTTGAGGATGGTCAAACCTTAGAAATTGTTCGGGGGACTTTCAGAATGATCTATTAAATTTAGCCCTGGATTTCGCGAATTTTCACGGAAAGAGTTTTCACAATCCGTGCCAATCTGTGAAATTCGTGGCGGATCGTTAACTTAACGCTTCCCGAAAACTCCTCGCAAACTCCCTCGCCGCCTCAACTGGATTTTCACTACCCCCAATCGCCTTCACACACGCCGAACCGACGATGACTCCATCTGCCAGCGCGCCGACTTGTGCCGCTTGTTCGGGCGTGCTGATTCCAAATCCCACACACACCGGCGCGGAGGTGTGCTCACGTACGCGAGCAATCAACTCGCCGAGTCCCTCTGAAATGGACTTGCGTTCGCCCGTCACGCCCGTGACTGAAACAAGATAAATAAATCCCTTCGCGTTGCGGGCGATCCTTTCCATGCGGTTGGGTGGTGTGGTCGGCGCGAGCATTTGAATCAATGGTAGGGGCGACTGGCCAGTCGCCCCTACAAATTCATCGGATTCCTCCATCGGCAAATCAGGGATGATGAATCCGTCCACGCCTGCGTCTACCGCATCGTGGACAAATTTCTCCAATCCATACGCCAGCATGGGATTGTAGTAACCCATCAAAATCAGTGGAATTTCCACGCCGCGGTTGCGTAATTCCTTCACGGCTTCGAGCGATTTCCTGACCGTAATCCCCTTTTCCAATGCAATTTGTGTCGCATGTTGAATCACAGGTCCATCCGCCAGCGGATCGGAGAAGGACAGCCCCACCTCGATCAAGTCCGCGCCGTTTTTGGCGAGGGCTTCGATCACGCCAATAGACGTGTCCAAGTCAGGGTAGCCCAATGGGAAGTAAGGCATGAAGATTGGTTTGTTTTTGAAGGCATTTTCGATTCGGTTCATTATGGTTCCTTAGCAACTTCGCAAATTACGTTGATTCATTGGGAATTATCGTCTATACTGCTGTTGCAAGCAATTACTTGGAGAGACTATGGACTTTTCAGGATATGCAAAGATTGAATCAAGCAGTTCGGGCGTTGACATATTATGCACTGATGTAAATATTATTGAATGGCTTCTTGAAGAATTAAAGAAATACATTCCATCTGATCAACTTCTTGGGGCAAGAGGTAGGCCACTTATTTCTGGTGAAATTTACGAGATTGGGATACGAAAATTGCAGGGTAAAGATGACATTGTTGCATTTTGGGCGCTTAAGCAGTTTGTATTACAGGGTTGGGAACCATTTGAAACACGTGGAGATTTTCCATCTAGAAGTATATATGAGGCTTCAATTCATCTAAGATTCACGGGAACCCGCGCCAAGGAATAACAACCAATCTCTAATCTCCTATCCTCATCTCTTTTATCACCGTATTCAAATCTTTATCCCCTCTCCCCGACAAATTCACCAAGATTACCTGATCCTTCCTCATCCTCGGTGCCCTCTTAATTACCTCCGCCACCGCATGGGATGACTCCAGCGCGGGGATAATCCCTTCGGTGTGGCACAACGTTTGGAACGCGCTCAACGCTTCCTCATCCGTTGCGGATGTATAAAACGCTCGTTCGTTATCTCTCATCATCGCGTGTTCGGGACCAACCGCCGCGTAATCCAACCCCGCCGAAACGGAATGCGTCTCCGCGATCTGACCATCTTCATCCTGCAAGACATACGTGCGTGTGCCGTGAATGACTCCCACACGTCCCCTCGACGGGTCACCGAATCGCGCCGCGTGTTTGCCCGTTTCGATTCCGCTTCCACCTGCTTCAACACCTATCAACTCAATATGTTCATCATCCACGAATCCGCTAAAGACACCGATCGCGTTCGACCCGCCGCCCACGCACGCAATGACCGTATCGGGCAATCGTCCCACTTCCAGCATCATCTGTTCACGCGCTTCCGTTCCGATCACAGATTGAAACTCACGCACCATCGTCGGGTACGGATGCGGTCCCAGAGCCGAGCCGAGCAGGTAATGCGTGTCGCGCACATTCGTCACCCAATCGCGTATCGCCTCATTGATCGCATCCTTCAACGTCTGCGTGCCCGACGTCACTGGTCGCACCTCCGCGCCGAGTAGTTTCATGCGGAATACGTTCGGTTCCTGCCGCGCAATGTCCACCACGCCCATGTACACCACACATTCGAGTCCCAGCAAGGCTGAGGCGGAGGCAGAGGCTACCCCATGTTGACCAGCTCCCGTTTCCGCCACGATGCGCTTCTTCCCCATCCGCTTCACGAGCAATGCTTGCCCCAACGCGTTGTTGATCTTGTGCGCGCCTGTGTGCGCCAGGTCTTCGCGCTTCAAATAGATTTGCGCGCCTCCCAATTTTTCCGAGAGTCGTTTTGCGTACGTCAACGGTGTCGGTCGCCCCACGAACGAAGCGAGCAATTTGTTGAACTCGTTTTGAAATTCAACATCGGCTTTCGCCGACACGAACGCCTCTTCCAACTCGATCAACGCGGGCATCAACGTTTCGGGGACGAACTGTCCGCCGTAGGGACC
>CAZQES010000017.1:0-35456 GCA_964591425.1 uncultured Anaerolinea sp. | reverse complement strand
ACCACAACAGACTAATAACCATTGCGGTCACACCTAATTTTGAGGAATTCACAAATATTTCTTTCAATGAGTAATCTGATAGATAAAATACAATACCCGAGAGTAAGAAGAAGGTAAAACCTCCAAGTAGCCATGCAATAATTATCTTCTTATGCGGTACTTGTAGGTTGGGATATTTGTTTATTATTAGACCCCCAATAAAAAGTGGAAGCGTCATACCCAAAATAAGTAGAACTATGTTCAGCCATATTTTGGAAGGTGAAAATAAGATTGGACAACAAAAAAGTAAGAAAAAAAATGCTAGCAGGAGAAAGCTTCTTTTCTCATCTGACAACCTTCTCATATAATCTCCTTAACGCTATAACTTCGCCTGCCATTCGAATTATGGTAGCACCCATGGTGATGGTGATTCTGGGTCTCCAATATTGAATGGCAATTCCCATGTATACGAGATTGAAGCTTCAGCCAAAACAGATCCAATATATGTACCTGATGTGGCGGTTTGACCTGTAGTAGGATTTAAAGATGTACCTGTTGGAGGAATACGAAACCCTGACATTCCCGGAAATCCGATGGAGTTTACTGCAACATTCCATTGTGTAATAAAGTCCCTGGTTTCACTTCCGCTAACGTAATCCGGCGATGAATTGATTTTGTATCCTACAATTTCAAAACCAAGCGGTACGCCAGGCACCGTTTTGCCCACTGCACCTTGCATGCCAAAATAGATATTTCCATAACTATCCAGGGTAAAAACCGGCCCTAGGCTAAAAGCATTAGCAGGTGTTTTCACTAATGTCATACCAGTTGTTGCTATTGGATATCCAACAACACACGTAGCTGTAGATAAACAGAGTAGCCCACCTGTTAAGATCATTACTGAAGGAATCGATATACCAACAGACGCAGAAACAAAATCAACTTTTCCCGCGCGATCTTGTTCATTGTTAAATCCCCCGCCGCCTTCACCACTCCCTCCACTTGCACCTCCGAGAAGACCACCCTCGCCTCCGCCAGTCGTCGGCTGACTCTTTGGAGTCCATCTCAAGGGAGTGAGAAGCTTGCTTGGGTCGTAATTCGGCTTGGGTTCCCCATTGCAATTGCCAGCCATCGCAAACTCATTCAGCCCACCCCCGTTTTGCACGCAAATGTGACCAGTGGGATCCACATACCGCACGGGATTATTCCTCACGTAGGCGAAGCGATTGTAATCCTGCGGGTTGAACGGATTCGGCACGATGCTGTCCGCGCTGAGGAAGCGTCCTAACTTGGGTGAATAGAATCGTGACTAGTAATGGTAGATGCCCAAGCCAGTGACCTCTCGTTGACCTGTGAAGAGTTTATCGGTGTACAGCGTGCCTGCGCTGAGGCGCGTCTCACCGAAGGGGTAGTCACGCTGTAGCGAGTAAGGTTGCCAAAGGCATCGACCATTAGGCTGCTCTCAGGCCTAACTCATTAGCTAATTGCTTTCCGCTCAATGTTAACTTAAACCAACATACATCGCCAATATTTGGCGACTTTCCCAACTTATCCCATTCTTGCTCAATATACGTAATTACCTCATCAACCGATAACAATATAGGTTCAAATTTAAAGCTTCCGGAATCATCAGAAACGAAATTTCCAGCCTCAATTAGGCCACTTTGCATTAAATCCTTTATTACTGCTACAGTTTTTTGATGTGCCCATTCCGGAACAGAATCGAGAGCGTAAGTGTCTTTGGAAATTCTTTTCAGAATGAGCCAAAATCCTACGCCGTCGTCAATACACAGTTCAAGTATTTCTTTATGTATATCTTGAATACCCATACTTACTCCTATCCCGGCAAGTGAATTTTATCAATCGGAATTCCCGGTATATTAATATCAAGCGTTGGACCGAAGTCCTGAGATACTCTGCAGCCAATCTTACAGCCATCAGGTAATAGATACAACTGGCCAGGATAACTGGATGACGAGAAAGGTGTAGCATCAACGGTCAGCGCATTTAGTATTTCGACTAACTCTTCCTCGCTTTGCACCGTTCGTATTCTCGGATCACCCCCTTCTTGTGTGCCTATTGGATCACCTCCAGGCATCAGGATATCTTTAGGGTCTGCGATATCTATTTGCCATACATCCTCAGGGTCAATTGCGACAAATATATCCGGCCCGTTGTCATCAGTGATAGGGACAAATATCATTGGTCCGTCACCATCCGCAACCGGAACAAAGATGTCAGGTTCATTCCCAATTAAATCTTGGATAAAAATATTTGGACCGTCGTCGCTGGATACCTGGAGGAATATATCAGGAACGCTTTCATCTTTAATCGCAGGATTGTTGTTTCCTCCACTTGCACCTCCGAGAAGACCACCCCCGCCTCCGCCAGTACCCGGCTGACTCTTTGGAGTCCATCCCAAGGGAGTGAGAAGCTTGCTTGGGTCGTAATTCGGCTTGGGTTCCCCATTGCAATTGCCAGCCATCGCAAACTCATTCAGCCCACCCCCGTTTTGCACGCAAATGTGACCCGTGGGATCCACATACCGCACGGGATTGTTCCTCACATACGCGAAGCGATTGTAATCCTGCGGGTTGAAGGGATTCGGCACGATACTGTCCGCGCTGAGGAAGCGTCCCAGTTTGGGCGAATAGAATCGTGACTGGTAATGATAGATTCCCAAGCCCGTCATTTCGCGTTGCCCTGTGAACAACTTATCGGTATACAACGTGCCTGTGCTGAGACGCGTCTCACCAAAGGGGTAATAACGTTGGTCACCCACTACGTTCCCTGAGTTATCGGTCACGACACTGGCTGAGCCGAGATGATCTTTGAGCACAAAGTAGAGTGTACCATTGACCCGCATCGCCCCGCCAGCAGGATAGTACACGGTGGTTTTGGTCACTGTGCCGCCGGAGGTTTTGTCCACTTCGTAGAGTCCACCCACGTAAATTGTCCTGCTGTTGTCAGGATTGATCTTCTTGACGAGATTCCCGTCGCCATCGTAGATGAATTGCGTGGTCTGGCTGTTGACAGTTACGGATACGAGTCTATTTTCGGCATCGAACACTTGGGTGTACGTCAATCCATTTTCGACGCGCGTGATCATGTTGCCGTTGGCGTCGTAGGTATAGGTCTCGCCACTGCTGAGCGCGGTCACCGCGTGCTTGTGAGCCGCGTTACCGTAAGTGTAGTCGGTCTTCGTGCTGAAACTCGTGGTTGTGGGTGTCGTGGTCCCCGCGCCCCAGCATTTCACCGTTCCATCCACGAGCAATGCACAGGCGCGGGTGACCCCGGCATCGGCACCGATCACACCGCTCGTCAATCCGCTCACATTTACGGGCGAAGTTCGGTCGGTCGTTGTCCCATCGCCCACCTGCCCCTGAGCGTTATCGCCCCAGCACTTCATCCCGCCGGAGGTTGTGATGGCGCAGGTGGAGGCGCCGCCGGTTTGTATAATCGCCACGCCGCTCGTCAATCCGCTTACATCCACCGGCGTGTTGCGATTTGTCGTTGTCCCGTCGCCCACCTGCCCATCGCTGTTCAAGCCCCAGCACTTCATACCGCCTGAGTTCGTGAGGGCGCAGGTGTGATTCGCACCGAGGGAAATCGCACGCACGCCGCTCGAAAGCCCCACCACGTTCACCGGATTCGCATTTCCATGGTTGGATGCGTTCCCCAGCTGACCATACCCGCCCCCGCCCCAGCACTTCATCCCGCCGCCGGTCGTCAGCGCGCAGGTGTGAACCTCCCCCGCGGAAACGGCAGTCACGCCGCTGGTGAGGCTGTTGACGTTGACGGGCACCGAACTGTTCGAATACCCGCCATTGCCCAACTGCCCACCGTTATTCCTGCCCCAGCATTTCAGCCCGCCGGTGGCCAGGAGCGCGCAGGTGTGCTCCTTCCCGGCGCTGACGGCAACGACGCCGCTGGTGAGTCCGCTCACATCCACCGGTGTGAGGCGGTCGGTTGTTGTGCCGTCGCCCAACTGCCCATAAGTATTATCGCCCCAGCACTTCACGCCGCCCGAAGATGTAACTGCGCAGGCATGGTTCCACCCGGCAGAGATCGAAACCACGCCGCTCGTCAGTCCGCTTACGTTTACCGGTGTTGAACTCCCGGTCGTCGTGCCGTTTCCCAACTCGCCGTTGCTGTTCGGGGTACCCCAGCATTGCGCGCCGCCGGAGCGCGTCACGGCGCAATACTGCGGATCGCCGATGGAAATCGAATTGAACTTCGCGGTGGAGGTGATATTCCCGATGGCATTGTATGACTGACCCGCGCTGTAGGCTTCGCCGGTGTTCAGCAGGCGGTCGAGTTCGTCGTATCCATACGTGATCGTCTCGAAGCGCAAGGCGTCGGTGATCTTTTCCACGTTGCCGTTCGGTTTGTACGTGTACGAAAAATCCAGTTTGGGCGCGCTGACTCCCGTGCCACAGTTCTGTAACGACCCGGAGTAAACGCGCAGGTTCGTCAGCCGCAGGGTATTGGCATCGTAGCAGGCTTGCTGGCGCAGGTTATTGCCCAGCAGTTGGTCTGTCACCTGCCCGGCCGCGTTATATTTGATCTGAGACACGTACGTGTTCGTGCCGCTCAAGCTCGAGAGCGCGCCCATGGCATTATACGAGTAGGTGAGCGTCTCGGCATTGGGGAGGGTTTGCGTGAGCGGTCTGCCGAACGCGTCGAAGGTCGCGCTGGTCGTGTAATTCGTGCTTTCCACAGTCTGCGTACCGCTGGTCATTTGTCCCAATGCGTTATAGAAATACGAAGACGAGGCGGCGCTGCTGCTCATCCCGGTGCGCCTGCCCCAGCCTTTATTCCCGCCCGTTGTAGAATCGTACGTGTAGGTCACGTCCGGCGTGCCGTCGCAAGCGCCGGGACCGCTGAACGTTTTCTGGGTCGGGCGGTTCAGATCGTCGTACGCAACGCTGGTCGTACAGCCGCGCGCGTCGGTCTGCCCGGTGAGCGTGCCCAATACGCCGTAGGTATAGCCCCACGTGCCCATATCCGGGTCGCTCATCGAGGTCTTGCGTCCAAATACGTCGTACGTGATGGTCGTTTGATTGCCCGCCGCATCGGTCACCTTCTTGAGCAGGTCGCGCACGTCGTACTCGTAGGTGGTGGTCGCATACAGGCTGAACGAACCAGTTCCCGTATATTCTTCGACCTTCACCAGCCGTCCGAACGGATCGCTCTCCTGCACGGTCTGGTGGTTGTTTCGGTCAATGGCGGTCGTTCTCAAACCGGAGTAACTCAACGTCTCTGTGTTCGAGTCTGGATAGGTCAGTGAGATCGTCCTCCCCAACGCGTCGTAACCGGCGGTGATATGCGGGACGCTCCCCCAACTGGGCGCGAAGTAGCCGCCCCCGGACCCGCTCAAGGTGCGCGGCAAGCCCGAGTAGAAAACCAAGCCGAGGGCGTTGTACGAAACGTCGTTCAAGACGAGGACCCCCGACGTTTCATACGGACTTTGGGTCTGGATCACCCGCCCCAAGCCGTCCATCACCTGCCACGCAGAGCGGTACACGCTGGCGGTTTCATCCCATACCTCAGCCTTCAGCGCGAACGGCACACTGATGGGCGCGGTTGGGTAGGTGTACTTGATGTTCGCCTGCGCATACCCCGGGTATTTCACGGTAAGCGTTCGTCCCAGCCCATCGTAGGTCGCTGTCGTCACGGAGCCGTTCGGGTCGGTGAGCGTGAGAGGCAAGCCCATGCCGAAATCGTACGTAAAACTGCTCGCAGGGAGTATGGGCGTGCTCTTCGATGTGACGTACGTTTTCAGGGAAGTATCATAAACATTGGTGAAACTCAGGTACGCGCTGGATGGCTGCCCCCCCGTCGAACCGTAGTTCTTGAACAAGCGCGTCTCGGTCGGGTTGCCATACGCGTCGTACACGGTCTTGGCGTCTATCGTTTGCGTTCCGTTTACCGAGCGGCTCAAGTCGGGCTTGTTGAGTGTGGGTGTGCCTGCACCCGGTAGATTGCCGTTGTAGCCGAATTCCTGTTTGGAGAAGATCGCCCCCGCGGCATCCTTGAGGGTGAGCCGGGCAAGCGTATTCAAGATCCATACCGACGGGGAACTGTTGCTCACGTATTCGTAATCGGTCTGGCGATACAGCGCGGGAGCGCCGTCGTATTCCTTTACGGAGGTCAGGTTTCCGGTGGAAGAGTTGTACGCGTATTCGACCCGGTTGACGCGTACGAGGCTGGTCGTGCGCAGGAATCCCTCGACCGCGCTGGCATAGGTAAAGTAACCGCCGGCGGGCAGTCCGCTGGTGGTAACGGTATACGCGGTATTCGTTTGGGCAAGGATCGTCCCGGACGCGTTCTGGTTCTGCACTTCAAACTCGCGCCCGGCTCTTTGCTCATCGGTATGGAACTTATGCACCTGAATGGCAAGCGTGGTCGAGCCGTTGAAATCCTTGTTCGTGACCGTCGTTTGCCCGTAACCGATCAACTCGCCGGTATTCCCGGCATTACACCAACCGTCCGTCGGCTCGCTGTAACACGGTGTGCTGTAGGCAAATGTGCTTTTCATCGGGCTGGGGTTCACCCCATCAGCAATATCGAGCGTCTCGACGCGCCAGTTGTACCACCAATGGCTCGACCGCCCATCGTTGGCATACGCAAAGCTGGTAGCGCCGCCCCATCCGTTGGCAGCCGAGGCAAGGCGCGGGTATGCCCATTCCTGGCAGCCCGCCCCGCAGTTGGCGCGGTTGTCCTTATCGGTGTAGGTGAATGTGATCGCGGGAGCAATGACCGAGCCGCCCGAAATTGTGACCGAGTCGAGCACAGTCGTCTGCCACGAAACTCCATCGTCGGAATAGGATCGCGTCGAATAGGCGAGATCGTACGTGCGGACGATCGCCGCCCCGTATTTGACTTCGATGCGGTCGAGGCGGTAGTTATCGTAGTTGTCCCAATCGTAGTGCCACGGTGGCACTTCGTTCCCCGCGCGGTTTTCACGCACGAAGACCACTGAATACCCCGCGGCGGGCGTACCGGAGGTGTGGCTGGTGTACGAGATGGTATCCGCGTAACTCGCGTTGTTGTAGTTGACGCTTGTGCCTGCCACCGTTCGGTTTTCTTCGAAGTACGTGAAGGTCATGCGGTTTCCGTACACGTCGGTCACCTGATCGGCGCGCCAGCGTCCTGTAACCACCTCCGCCGCGCTGCCCGCATATCCGAGCGTTGCCCACGATCCGGTCGCCGCACCGGGGTAGCCTTTCATCGCAGCCAGTTGTTCCGAATCCGCGTTCCAGCCGAGTCGCCAGCGCGTACCGTCGGTCTGCACCACCTCCCACCATTCGCTCGTACTGTTCGCTGCCGCGGGACTGTTGTTGCCGAGGGCATTGTTATGCAGTTGGATGTAGAGGAAACTCTCCGACTTGGTGTGGTAACGCCCCGGCGTGGTTCCATCCGGGATCAGTTCATAACCCGTACCGTTGAACAACAGCAGGAACTTATTTTCGTAACCGTAGGATCCGCTCCCGCAAGGATTGCAGACACCGTTCGTGATCTTGCGGGCGATCTCCACCGAGTCCACGTTCCAGCCCATGCCGGCCCACGGCGCTTGAATATCGCCCAACACCCCGTCTGCCGCTCCGCTCGAGTACGACAATGTCAGTGAGGGAGCCATTCCGTTTCTGCCGGGTGGCGTCCAAATGGGGATGGAGTAGATCGAACGCCCGGTAAACAGGCTGGAATAAGCGCTGTTGTATAACATGACGCTTGCCCCGCTCGCCGGGAAGGAGGAGCCGATGCCTACTCCCCACGTGGAGAAGTGCTCCAATTCAGCCATGATCGTATTCGTCTCGCGGTTAATGCTTTTGAGAGGCATGCGCACCCAGACGCCGGAAGCTTCATCGAGGGTGACGAGGAAGGGCGTCTGGTCTGCGCCGAGCGTCGCCAGATTTCCCAGTTCATCCAGCGAAACTGAAAGTTCCACGGGTTTGTTGAATTCGGCTTCGACGGCTTCGAAGGGAATCAACTTGTCGGACTCTTGCGTTGTAGTCTCAGCCGGTATGAGCGATTGCGCATTTTCAGGCTGGGGGGATTTCAGTCCCAATTCGAAGACCAAAGGAGGCGCATCCTCCAAGCCAGTGATTTCTGTGATCGATATTGCACCGGGCGTCTTGAGGGTGTTTTCGCTCAGGGTCACCCTCACTTGATCGCGTAACCCAAGCGCCTCACCGCCTTTTTCGTCCAGCAAAGTGAGGGAATCGTCGCCACCGAGAAGAACGATGCTCGTTTCGAGCGTCAACGACTCCTTCAGTCCATCTGCGTTCAAGCTTGCAGAGTCAAAGATTTGGGCATTCACTGTCTGCGAATCGATAAGGACCGTATAGCTCAAAACAATGCTTTTCCCGGCTGGCAGTTCAGACGCGTTCCAAGTCAACTCGCGGGTTTGCGCGTCGAACACAAACCCTGCCGCATCATTGGGCATGAAATTGAATTCCGCCGGGAGAACATTCGATAGATGCAGATTTGCTGCGGGGGTCTTTCCGTTATTCGTCACGACGAATGTGAAGGTGACCTCTTCCCCGCTTTTTGCCTGTATTGGGCTGGCAAAGAATTCAGCAGTTAGGTCGGCTGTCACCGTCAAAGGCTCTGAGGTTTGTGTTGGGATCTGTGTAGAAATCGGAGTGGCAGTTTGCGTAGCCGTCGGCGCGTCAATCGTTGGCGTTGGCGTTTCTTCCGGCGTAACCGAGGGTTCCGGTGTGGAGGTCTCGCTCGGTGTCGCTTCCTGAAAAACCTGTGCGATGGATCGAATTGAGAATGAAGATTTTCCACCTCCCCGCTTCAAACCGCTTGGATCAACTTCTGATAACGCTGATGGATTGGTATCTTCTCCTCCCAATGAAGAGAGTGCGCGAGCCGGCGCGGGAATCAAAGCATTGAACAGAATTGCCGCGCTCAAGAAAATACGAATTGCAATGACTACGCTCTGTCTAACTGCAAACATACCGACCTCCTTTGTCTGCAACCAGAAACGCTCCCCGGTTGTATTCAATTGACTACTTGGCTGTACTCTTTCCAGCAACTCCCCCAATGGAAGAGTTGGGAATATAACCTGACTAAAAAACAATTATAAAATAGGATACAAAAAACAACTCCATAAGTCAATAGATTTTATGTTCTGTTTAGAAATTTTAAGAGTTTTGTCAGACAAATCCTTTTCTTTCGATAGTGGAAACTCCGACCTGCTATCTGCATGTTCAGTGCGATGCCCGCACAAAATAAACGCCCCGGGTAATCTTGGGGCGCGTTCCTAAATTACTTTTCGTCCTCCACCTTCACCAGCACGGCGCGTACGATCACGCGCTTGCGATAGGTGTTCGTCTTGGCATCGTATTCCTTGCAGGTGACGAGCGTGATCCACGACTGCTCTTCATGTTTGAACACCGACGAATCCGTTGGGCTGACTACCCTGTTCGTGCGTATCTCGTACGTGTAGGTCTGTCCGTTGGCGTGGACGATGACCGTATCGCCATATTTCAACTGACTCAAGTTGACGAACGGACCCGGCAATCCATTGGAGAGGTACACGTGACCTGTGACTACGCTGTTCCCTTTCAAGGTGGGGAATGCGCTTCCTTCCAACCATCCAGCCTGCCTGCCCAACCACGCGACATTCCAGTTCCCGTTTTTCAACGGCACGCCGACAATGGTTGTCTTTACTCCAAGCGACGGAATTTCGAACCACACACTGCCAGCGAGCGAATTATAGGATTCGAACGGCACATCGCTCAGATCGGTTTTCACATTGGGTGCGAAACCGGTGTCCGGTATGTTCGCGGTGCCGAGCGCGCCGAGAACCAGCGATGAACTTGTGCCGTACACGTTGATCGGGTCGCCCGGGTCGTAGTCGCGCTCCGTTGAGAAGATGTTCGCGTTCTGTTGCCCCGGCGGGTTGCCCGGAGGACTCGGCGGCACGCCGGGCAGGCTGGTCCACGCGACGTTGCCAACATTCGTAGCGGGCAACGAAAGAATGGTCACATCGAAAGTGATCTGTGCGTCGCCGCCTGCCAACGTGAAGTTGCTCCAGGTACCGGTGATCGTTCGAGTGCCGGCGATATATTGGCACGAACCGACATCGGCTGGTTGCGCACCGGCGTCGCAGTCCAACGTTCCGGGGACGATATCCAATTCGAGCGGCAACGCGTCGGTGACGACAAGGTCATACGCATCGGTCTCGCTGGCAGGCGTGTGCTCGATGGTTAAGGTAAGGGTGATGATCGAGCCAACCGAAACGACCGACGCACTGGTGGTTTTGGTGATCGACACATCCGGTTCCACGATGGTAACGGTGGTCGTGCCCGGAGGAAGCGTGCCCGCGCTGGAACTCCACACAGCGCTGTTATCAAGATCGACGCCGGAAATATTTCCGGCGCTGTCGAGCACCACAGCGCGGTAATCAACCGTCAAGGTTTGAGGCGCGCCGAGGTTGGTCAGCGTGCCGAAGTCGAAGGTGACGCGGCGTCCCACATCCGTAGTGGTGCCTCCGCCTGCGTCATCCACTGTGGGGTTGGCGCAAATTGCAGGGAAGCCTCCCACAACGTCGGTTGTCAGCGTTCCAAAGGTGATCGCTGTGCAGTCCATGAAGGAAAGACCGCGCTCCATCGTATCCACCAATTGTGCGGTGGTGAAAACCCCGGTGGGAATGGTGACGACAACGCGATACGTGACGATCTCTCCGATCGCGACATTCGGGTCGGTTGTAAACACCTGATTGCTGGAGAGCAGTGTTTTCGTAAAGCCGCTCGGGCTACCCTGCTGGACAAACCCAAAATCCACTGTGGGATCGATCGTGGTCCCGTTGTTCTGGTTCACTGTGTTGTTGTTCAGCGCGCCGGCGAAGCCCGGTGTGAGCGTGACCACCGCGCTGGATACCTGACCTGCGGCTGTGCCGATGCCGTTGTCATCGTTATCCGTATTGGTATTCGGGTTGCCGCTATCGGCTGTGTCGACCGTGCTCAAATGTCCGGCGGGAGGCGTAACCCTCACAATGTAGTCGCCTTGGGGTAAGCCGCTGAAAAGGTAGTTTCCGGTTGCGCCAGTGCCGGTCGTCACGGGGGCGGGTCCATCATCCGCCGTTCCCAGAATGCCGTCTGCGCCGACCAGAATTTGCGTGGTCCCATCTGCGGCAAACAAAAGGACGGTTGCGTTCTGCAATGGATTATCCACTCCGGTGTAGAAGCCGTCGTTGCCGACATCTTCGAATACCTGATTGCCCAATTGCAAACGATAGAATCCAAAGTCCACGGTGCGATTCGAATGATCGTCCGCCGCTTCGCCCGGTTCGGGATTCGTTGTGGGATCTGTTTCGCCCGTAGGTTCGCTCGTTCCCGGACCGAGCGTCACGGTTGCGCTGATGACCGCGCCGGGATACGTTCCGCCAGTTTGGAAGGTACCGTTATCGTCGTCGTCCACATCGTTGTCGGGGTCGGGCGCGGCAGTTTCGACAATGTTGCCTGTGCCATCCATTGTTGTGGCACTGCTCAAGTAGGCGTCGAGCACACCGCCCGCACCGAAATTACTCGCGGGAAGCACGACGATATAATCGCCGGCCGGCAAGTTATCGAACCGGTAATAGCCATCGGCATCGGTAGTGGTGGTTGCCAAAGCCGCGCCGCCGCTCGCCGCGTAGAGTTCCACATCTACACCCGCCGCGCCAAACTCACCGGCATCGCGCACGCTGTTGTTATTTGTGTCGAACCACACGCGGTTGCCGAGGCTGTAAATTTGTGAGGAGAAAATGCCCAGATCGACGCGCGGCTCGTTCGTTGTTCCGGTTGCGTTGGAAGATGTCGCTTCTGCGCCGGGAGTCAAGGTGATTACTTCCGTCTCGACGTAGCCGCCCGCGCCGAGCGCTCCCACCACGGAACCATTGTCATCGCTATCGGTTGTGTCGGCATCCGAATCAGGCGCGGGCTCGTATGGCGTGCCCACTCCGCCGGTGCTGGAGGTGGTGCCTTCGAGCGTGCCGCCCACGTTGAATTCAGCAGTGTCAATGCGCACAATGTAATCACCTGCGGGCAAGCCCGTAAATGAATAATTTCCGTTTCCAGCGGTTGTAGTTGTGGCTAACACCGTGCTTCCATCGCCGGATAGCAAGTGCACCGTAACACCGTTGATTCCCAATTCGCCGCTCAACAAACCATCATTGTTCAGGTCTGCCCACACTTGGTTGCCGAGCGTCATGGTGTAAAAACCAAAGTCTACGGTCATATCCGCGCGGTTATCCACAGCGCCTTGGATACCGCCCGGCACATCCGGTTCACCCGTCGGTTCGGTGGATCCTGGCCCCAACGTAACCGCCAGACTCACAACCGCTCCGGCTTGAAGCGTTCCGTTATCGTCTGTATCCGAGGAGTCGGCATCGGCGTCCGGCGCGGCTGTCTCTGTGAGAGTCCCATCTGCCAAGCGCGAGGTTCCACTACTCCAATACCCAACGAGAGCGTCGCTGACACCGCCGACGCTGAAATTGTCAGCCGGAAGCACAACGATGTAATCGCCAGCAACCAGATTGTCGAAGCGGTAATACCCGTTCGCATCCGTAGTGGTGGTTGCGAGGACAGGTCCCCCACTCGCCAGATATAATTCCACAACCACACCCGGTACACCTAGCTCTCCTGCATCTCGCGTACTGTCGTTATCCGTATCGAACCACACGCGGTTGCCGAGGCTGTACGCGGAAACAAAACCAAAATCAACTGTGAGATCGGTCGTTCTGCCGGTGGCATTATTTACAGTAATATTCGCGGCGACCTCGCCGGGAGTCATGGTCAGTGTTCCACTGCTGACCTGCCCACCGGTAAGCCCGATCCCATTGTCGTTATTGTCTGCGTTCGTATCCGGGTCGGTTGTATCGGCTGGGACGGCGGTGTCCACTGTGCTGGTGTATCCGGTGGGCGGCGTCGCGCGAATGATGTAGTCGCCTTGCGGCAAGCCGCTGAAGTTGTACGTGCCCAATGGTCCGGTAACAAAATCGCCAAGCAAATCATCCGCAGTTCCGAGGATCCCATCAACCCCCACATTGATCTCCGTTATGCCATCCGAAGCGAACAACTGCACCGTTGCACCCGCGAGCAAAGTGTCGGTGCCGACATCGTAATCCCCGTCGCCATTAACGTCCACGAACACCAAGTTTCCAATGTCTACCTGATAAAACCCAAAGTCCACTGTACGATCCGAACGATTGTTCGCCGCCTCACCGGGTTCCGGGTTGGTGACGGGGTCATTATCTGTGGTTGGTTCTGCTGCGCCCGGACCCAACGTTACCGCCGCCGAGGCAACATAATCGATCGAATTGGCAGTCAACGTCGTGCGTCCGTTATCGTCACTGTCCACACTGGTTGTATCGGGATCGTTCGCGGTGGCATCTGTGATCGCGCCGTTCGCGGCGGCGGCTGTGGAACTGCTCCAATAGCCACTCAGCGGATTCCCCGGCACGGTATCGCCCACGCCGACATCGCGGAAGTTATCGGCAGGAATCAACACCACATACTCGCCGGCGGTAAGATCATCGAAACGATAGTATCCACTGGCGTCCGTCGTATCGAACGTTAGGATTGTATCCCCCGCATCCCACACGCCTGCAGTTGTTCCAGTATCCTGATACAACTCCACGCGGACGCCGCCGATGCCAACCTCCGCGCCATCTAATGTGGCGCTGTTGTTGGTATCAAACCAGACGCGGTTTCCCAAACTATATGTCGCAGTGAATCCAAAATCGAAAGTATGGTCGTTATCTCCCGCATCGCCTGTAGTCACCGGAATGACCGCGTTGTTGCCGCTATACGCCGCATCGGAATCGCGCTGGTCTGCATCTGCATCTGGCGTGGTCAAAAGCAAACCTGCAAGCGCCGCCTGCTGGCTACCGCCTTGCGCGTTTGGAATCCGAATTTCATATGACGAATTCGGGTTAAGTTCATCGATCAAAAAGATCTGGTTCGAAGTCGTGGTGCCGGGACCTGAACTGAAGTAGTACCCGCCGTTCGCGTCGGTGACCGCCGTGGCGATCAATGTTCCGCCTTGATACAGTTCGACGGTCACGCCGGCGATCGGACTTTCATCCGCATCTTGAACGCCATCCCCATCTGAGTCAAGCCAGACGCGATTCCCAATTTCGATGGGAGCGCTGAAACAGAATCACTCCACATCGCCGATGCCAGCCGCCTTGCCGAACCGGCTTGCGTCGTTGGTTTGCGGGAAGATTTCATACGCGCGTGTACGCGTGCCGGTCGCGTTGCTAAACCAGGTGATACCGCCGGAGCGAATCGCGAACGGGTCAAACACGGACGTGACAACCTCATCCGTTCCCGGGAACAGGACCAAACCGCCGAGGGTTACTTCGTGATGCGTTCCGGAATCCAATGCCGCGGACGGCTCGAACATATCCTGCCAGTAGTATTCACCGCCGCCAGGACCCTGCGCGGGAGCGCTTCCTACACCGCCCGTAGTGATGCCGCCGCAGGTGGCGTTGTTTTCCAGCACGAAGGTCCCCGCTACATTGCACACGCGCAACATATCACCCGCCGAAGTTCCTTCGAATACTGTACCCGCCGCAATGGTTACGGAGGTTGCGGCATAGCCCGCCGTAAAATCGTAAAATGTGAACGAGGTCGTCGCGGCAGAGGTGGAGTAATTGACTTCCCCTGTTTGATGACCGGCACGATCCATAAAGCCAAGAATCATATCGCCATCGATATCGAACTCGATATCGGAAAGAATCGGCTGTGGGTAAATGATCTGATTCCCAAAACCAAGACCGGAACCGCCGCAGGTTCCGCACCATAACGAAGTAAAAGTATTTGACCACGGACGCCATTCCGCCGGGTAACCCGGTCCGTCTGAACTGACCACCCCGCGCGGATAATCAAGGCCAAACTCAAAAACCAAAGTCCAGGTTCCCGGGCTTCCCTCCGGTGTACTTAAAACATATGCCTGCAAGTCAGCGGTGTTTTGTGTGCTTTCCGCCGAACAGACCACGCCCACGTACACGTTCCCCTGATACACTTCCACCGCCCATGGACGAACATCACCCGCCGCACAGGCGGTCGCACCAGCAGGCAGGGTAACGGGAGTGGCAGTAGAAACCCCGGATGGAGCCGTTGCCGGTATCCCGATGAAAAGCGAATAGAGAGTCCGGTCGGCAAGATTGATCAACCACAACGTGTCGTCAGAACTGCCGATATCCATATCGCCTATGGCTTGTTTGCCCACAGCATCCCACGCCACCGGATCGGTGTTGGGTGTGGGAGATGAAGCCGGCAAACCACGGGCTGTGTCATCCAAAGCGCCGTCATCCACACCGGCGAACGTATCGATATCAACAAAATTACTGACACTCACAGGCGCGCCGGTAAGCGGATTTACTACGATCGAATAAATTCCACCACCGCCCAACGGACCGAAACCCGCATGCCGTTTTGCAATCGCGCCTGCAAAAACCGTATTCGTCTCGCGCTGATACGCTAACCCCCATGTGGATCCGATCTGCGCGCCGGTTGCAAGGGCTTGTGAAACCGAAGTGTCGGTGCGACCGTATGCCGAATTGGGAACGGAATACAGAACCGTGGAGGTGCCAGCCGTCCCGCCGCCGAGCGGATCGCCGTTGACATAACAAGGCATCACAAGGAACGGGTTGTTCTGGCAATATTCATCAGGCTTGGATAACCCCAGATCCAAACCTGCGGCTGGGCTGGTAGTGAATTGAACGGTCGTCCCGGAATCTCTTCCAAACGCGCCCGGGCGAAGCGTGGCTGGGATGGTCGAAAATTCGACCCGCACCTGTGTTCCATTGGGAATGGAAAGGGAATAGTTGCCCGACGCGTTCGATGTTGTCGAGGCAATCACCGCATTGGTCGAGTCATAGGCGGTCACAGTCACTCCGGCCACCCCGGTATCCGATGTGCCGCGAACCCCGTTATCGTTGTAATCGGTAAAGACCGTGCCGCTGACCGTGTTGGGGTCTGCGCTGGTGATCACCAGTTGCGCGCGATTGTAGGTGCCGGTCGTACCGGCGAGCGTATCGCAAATTTCCAGCGTCCAGTTACCGGCGGCATTTTCACCTTTGAAGGCGCTTAGAAGTTCGGAGGGACGAGCGGTGCGGTCGTAAAATGGAAATCCCGGTGCATCGTTGCTGTTATCGTAAAGCGATCCCACGCTTGTATCGTCCAGCATCACATCGTAATTATCGTAATTATCCGGGCTGGCTACGGTGGGAGAACCAAAACCACTGCCGGAGATCAATACAACGGTCGTACCGGAGGGCGAAATCAGCCTGGCGCGAATCTGACTGCGAACTGCATGATTGACGTTAAACCCAACATTGATATCGGCGATCACAACGCTCGCGGCGACGTTGATCGTGCGAGTCAGCGGCGCCCCACAACTCGCATCGGGGATGGCAAGCGCCGCGGCTGGAATATCATTGACGGTCGTGGTTAACGCATACGCCACCCGTAGGGGTTGCCCGAACAAGTTGAGGAACATTGCCGCGAGCAAAATCGCAGAGAGGAAGCGTGCTGATAGCCTTGTCACAACCGATCTCATTAGGGCGCCTCAGGAAGAATTGAATAAATCGGAAACGACGCGCATCATCAGTGTCCCACGCTAGGTTACGGCGTGGCGCAGAAAAACGCCGATTTGCGAAATATCGCCAGATTTCGCCAATCTTAACACAAAATGGCTGGTGGGAACCAGCCATTTTGCGCTTTGGATCAGGGTTAACGCTCCTGTGATACATCCACAAGAACTGCTTTTACCACCACCCGTCGGAGATAGGATTTCGTCTTGAAGTCGTAGGTGTCACACGTCACCAAAGTAAGCACCGGTTTTTCCTCATGCTCCAGTACGCTAATATCATCCGGCGAAGTGTACGCGTTCGAAACCACTTTATAGATGTACAGGTACCCGGAATTTCGGACGAAGATGTATTCGCCTGGCTTCACGGACTTCAAATTGGAGAACAATCCCGGTTTACCATCCGAGTTGACAACGTGCGCGCTGATGACGCTATTGCCGCTCCACGTGGGATAGGCGGTTCCCTCCAACCATCCGGCTTGATCCTGCAACCACGAGAGGTCCCACCACCCATCCTTTAATTGCACCCCAACAACTTCGGACTTGACTTTGATGGATGGGATTTCAAGCACAAGATTGGAAGGAGCATACGATGGCTTCGCCTCGATTTCCAACGGGGTGACGACGTCCGGAGCAAATCCCGTTACAAGGATTTGGAATCCGCCGCCTGTTGAAGATGTGACGGCTGTACCTCCGCCTCCACCTCCGCCGCCCCCACCGACGACCGGATTCAACTGTAGCGCATCCTCGTCGCCGTAAATCGTATTGATCGGATTGGGGCTGTTCGGATCGTAGAACCGCTCCGTGGCAAAAGGATTGGGCGGGTTCGAGAATGAATCCGGGGTGCTTTGATCACCCGGCTCACTCGTCCATTGCACCGCGCCGACGTTGGTCACTGTCTGTCCCGGTGCGAGCAAGGCATTCCCAGTCACGCTAAAGCGGACCAGCAATTCATCCCCGGCAGGCAGGCGTGTGAACGCGCTCCATTCCGCGATGATCGTGCGCGTGCCGGCATCGAAAGTACAGTTGACCAACGCTGCGCTTTGGTCGCCGTCATCGCAGTCGACCGAGTTCGCCACGTAATCCAACTCAGCGGGGAGCACGTCGGTGACAAGCACGTCGTACGCATCGGTGCGGCTATTGGAGGTGTGCGTGATCGTAAGCGTAAATTCAACCGAGGTTCCCGTTGCCACGAAGTTCGTGTTGGATGTTTTTTCTATTTGAAGATCAGGCTCGATCAACGTGACCGTTTGCTGAGCCGGTCCAAGGCTTCCGCCCGTCCATGCGAAGAGCGCGCTGTTGTCCAGAGTGGTCTGTGTTACTCCGCCTAAATTTGCCGGAATATCGAGCACGATCGCGCGATAGACGACCGTCAGTG
Source organism: uncultured Anaerolinea sp. (assembly GCA_964591425.1). Taxonomy (GTDB): domain Bacteria; phylum Chloroflexota; class Anaerolineae; order Anaerolineales; family Villigracilaceae; genus Defluviilinea. Next base: position 17,506 of record CAZQES010000017.1, on the reverse strand, counting down.
TTGCATCCACTTGACCGGTGTTGGCGATGTCGCCCAAGTCGAACACCACCTGCCGGTCAATATCCTCGGGCAAGCCAGTGCCGGTATCATTGGTCGTAACGTTGTTCGCGCAAATTGCCGGGAATCCACCCGCCACGGTGGTTGTCAGGGCCGGCGCTGTCACGCTGAGACAATCGAACAGTGCGAGTCCCTGCTCCATGGTATCGACCAATTGCGCGCCGGGGAACGTACCGGGCGGAATGGTTACTTGAACTTGATACGTCACCAACTCGCCGATGGTGGCTTGCGAGGGCAGGACGGATTTCAGAATCCCCGCGTTCGCCTGCACAAATCCGAAGTCCATCGTGGGATTGGTGGTCGTCCCATTGTTTTGGTTCACCGTGTTATTGTTTTGCGCACCGGCACTGCCCGGAGTGAGGGTGATCGCCGCGCTCGAAGTTAATCCGGCGCCGGTACCATCTCCGTTATCGTTGTCGTCGGTATTGGTATCGGGCGTGTCATTGTCGGTTTGGTCGAAATCGTCGCGCGTGCTGGTGTATCCGCCGGGACCCGTCGCTTTGACTACATGGATTCCTTGCGATAACCCATTGAAGAGATAGTTACCGTTCGCGTCGGTCAATACGCCGCCTTGTCCATCGTCCGCATTTCCGGGTATACCGTCGGGACCAAAGCCATCGTCCGAAGTTCCGGGAATCCCGTCTGCTCCGGTGATGATTTCAGTAACACCATCCGCGGCAAACAGTTGAACCAGCACGCCTTGAAGAGGAACATCGGTTCCCGATGTAAAGGTGCCGTCGTTGTTCACATCCTCGAAGACGAGGTTGCCGAGCGCAAGGCGATAGAAACCAAAGTCAACGGTCATGTTGGCGCGTTCGTCAATGGCGCCCTGACCCAGCGGCGCATCCGGTTCGGCTGTGGGTTCGGTTAGCCCCGGCCCCAAGGTGGTAACACTGCTGACGACGGCGCCGGCAAACGTCCCTGCGTTTTGAAGCGTGCCGTTATCATCATCGTCAATATCGGTATTGGCAGGCGCGGCAGTCGTCTCGATGGTGTTTCCCGTTCCGTCAAGACTTGTGCCACTGCTCCAATACCCCACGAGCACGCCGCCGGAAGTAAAGTTGTCGTCGGGTAGGACAACCACGTAATCACCCGCGGCGAGGCCGTCGAAGCGATAATAGCCATTGGCATCGGTCGTGGTTGTGCCGACAAGCGTGAAGTTACCCAGCGCATCTACAGAATGCAATTCGACGATGACGCCGGGTACGCCAACCTCGACGCCGATGTCTCTGAGGCTGTCGTTATCGGTATCGAACCAAACGCGGTTGCCGATGCTATAGGATGGAACAAATCCAAAATCAACCGTCATGTTGGCGCGATCATCCGGCGAACCTTGCCCGTTGGGTGCGTCTTCATTTAACGGTTCGGCAGGACCGGGGGGACCGAGCTCGACTGTGTTGCTGCGAATGCCATTCAATGCATCCGGCGTGGTGCCGATGCCGTTATCCGTTTCGTCAACATCCGCATTGGGATTGGTTTCGTCCACCGAACTGCTGGCAAGCGCGAACAGCGGATTGCCGGAGTTGAAATTCGACGCGGCGATCTCGACGATGTAACCGCCGGCGTTCAAATTGTCGAAGCGATAGTATCCATTTGCGTCGGTCGTGGTGGTGGCAATGGCAGGACCATCCGGCACACCATTGTTGTCATTATCTTCATAGAGATTGACAACAACATTGGCGATTCCAACTTCTCCGCCATCCTGTATGCCGTTATCCGCGCCGCCGCCGCCCGTGCCGTCATCCAACCAGACGCGGTTGCCCAAGCTGTATGAGCCGGTGAATCCGAAATCGAACGTGTGATCGTTATCGCCGGGGTTACCGGTCGTAATGGGGATCACTGCGTTTAGACCGCTTACGACTCCGTCCGAATCGCGATGGTCTTCGGTATTTCCATTGGCATCGTTGGTCGTCAGAGTCAGTCCAGCCAACGAAGGCTGACCGAGCGGAATTCGGATCTCAAATTGCGAGTTCGGGTTTAGTTCATCGATCTGGTAGATATGGTTGCTCGTTGATGTTCCGAGACCCGAGCTAAAGAAATAGGCGCCAGTGGAATCTGTTACAGCGGTGGCAATGAGATTGCCGCTTTGATCGTACAGTTCGACGGTAACACCGGCGATGGGAAGTTCTCCCGCATCCTGCACGCCGTCGTTATCCGCATCGAGCCACACACGGTTGCCGATCTCGATGGGCGCGGCGAAACAGAATCCTTCGATATCGCCCAAACCGGCGGCTTTGCCGAAGGTAGATGAGCCTCCGCCTTCATCGATGCCGAATACCTCATAGGCGCGGGTACGTGTGCCTGTCAAGTTGTTGAACCACGCGACACCGCCAGCACGAAGGTCAAAAGGATCGAAGACAGAAACTGCAACTTCGTTCGTGCCGGGCACGAGCAAAAGACCGCCTAGCGTGATTTCGTTGTGGGTGCCGCTGTTTTTATCTGTGCTTGGCGGGTACATTTCCTGCCAATAGTATTCACCGCCGCCCGGTCCTTGGGCAGGGGCACTGTTATTTCCACCGGTGGTAACTGCGCCGCAAGTTCCATTATTTTCCAAAACATAACTTGCTCCAACGAGGCACAACCGTAGCGTATCGCCGGCGGAAACCCCTTCATACAACGCTCCGGCTGACATGATGGCATTAGAAGGAGTGTAATTTGTATCCTTATTGTAGAGCGTCACTCCAACGGCCGGGTTGCCCGGCGCATCATCCCAAGCGTTGGATGTTGCATAATTTGCATTCCCGGTTTGATGCCCCGTGCGATCCATGAATCCGAGGATGATGGATTCATCGGTATCGAATTCGATGTCAGAAAGGATTGGCTGGGGATAGATGATCTGCTTTTCAAATGCGAGATCAACTTCGTTGGCACACGGCGACGTGCAAAGCGAGGTCATCACCGGCGACCAAGGACGCCATTCGGCGGGATATCCGCCATCCGGGTTGCTGACAATGCCGCGCGGGTAATTAAGAGGAAGGTCTGCTACCAGCGAAAAACCTGCGGGTGCCGCTTCATCCATACTCAGAATATACGCTCGCAGATTGTTCACATTCTGTGTGCTCTCCGCCGAGCATACGACACCGACATAGATCGTACCTTGATGGATCTCTACCGCCCACGGGCGCACATCGCTGACGGGGCAGGCTGTGGCACCCGCTGGGAGAGTAATTGGATACGCCGTAACATCCGCGGCGGTTGGAGTAACCGCAGGATTACCCACGAACACGCTATAAAGAGTTTGATTTGCAAGATTGATCAACCACAACGTATCGTCGTTCGTCCCCATATCCATATCGCCGATCGCGGCTTTTCCCACCGCATTCCACGCCGTGGGATCCGTGTTCGGGAGTTGCGAATTCGCCGGCAATCCGCGTGCCGCATTGCTTCCCAGAATGGACGCGCCAAAATCCGAGGGGATGATCGTATCTAAGCTGATGAAATCATACGGCGGAGCGGAACTCGCTTGACCGGTAGCCTGATCCATCTGAATGGCATAAATGCCGCTCGGACCGAGAGAACCCAACCCGGCGTGACGTTTTGCCAAAGCACCGGCGAACACTGTCCCGGTGGAACGTTGGAACGCAAGACCCCAAGTCGTTCCGACTTGTGAACCTGTCGCGAGGACATTTTCAATATTAGCATCCTGCCGACCATAGGCATCGTAAGGGATGGAAATAAGTACCTTTGCCGTACTCGCAGCGCCACCCGCGAGCGGATCCCCATTGATATAACAAGGCGAGATCAACCACGGGTTATCGTTACAGTATTCATCCGGTTTGCCCAAACCGAGATTCACGCCGGCGGCTGGGGTGGTTACAAATTGAACCGTTGTGCCCGAGTCGACACCGAACGCGCCGGGGCGCAAGTCGGATGGAATGTTCGAGAACTCGATTCGTACTGACGTCCCATCTGGAATATTGAGGTTGTAATTGCCGTTCGCGTCGGTCGTATCAGTCGCGATGACCGCACCGGCAGTGTTGAACGCCTGAACCAGAACACCCGCAACACCCACATCGCCTTGATTCTGGAGTCCGTTATCGTTGTAATCTGTATAGACCACACCAGTGACCGTATTCGGATCCGCACTGATAATGGTCAATTCGGCGCGGTTATACGTACCGATCTGACCGTTTCGGGTATCGCAAACCGATAGGGTCCACGTGCCGAGCGCATCCTCCCCTTTGAACGCGCTCAGCGCCTCGAAAGGTCGCGCATTTCGATCAAAAAACGGCGCGGCAACTGTATCGTTATCATTGTCATACAGTGAGTTGATGCTCGAATCGTCCAACAGGACATCGTAATTGTCGTAATCATCCGGGCTGGCGATCACGGGAGAGCCCAAGCCGCCGCCTGAGATAAGCACCACGGTCGTACCGCTTGGGGAGGTCAGCGTGACGCGTACGTCACTCCGACGAGGGTGAGATACGTTCACACCGATATTAACATCCGAGACGATCAGGCTGGTTGCTACATTAAATGTGCGTGAAATGGAAGAAGTACAGCTTGACCCCACAGGCGGATCGGGAATAGCACCGGGTGTGACATCGCTTATCGTAGTTGTGAGCGCGAGAGCCGGGCCTATCCCCACGCCGGGTACGCCGACTAACAGCGCCAAGGTTGTGATCAATGCAACCGCCCCGGACAATTTCTTGAAATGTTTATTCATGTTCTCACCTTACAAATGACTTACAAAAAACTTGTACGAACATTATATCCTAATGGAAAAAAGGATTACGGATGAATTTCACCGGGATTTGCCGGATCATAGTTGTCTACACGAAGAAGAGTATCGCGCACAAGACAACCAATAAGTTGGGACGGGGTCCGAGAACTGACCCGGCAACCGGACGAAGTGAAATTATTGATGGGTTCAATGATCGAAATCCACGCAAGCCGGCATACGGAACGGAGCCCGGAAAATTTGGGATGCGTTTCGTTGCCAGACAAAACTTATCCCCGGTGTGGGATTTCTGTGAACTCAAGACGAAAAATTTACCCAAAAGAATACAAATGCTCCTCTTACACTTTACCTTGTCTCCGGGTGATAAAATCGCACCATGCTCCCCGATTTTCGCGTGCGTCAGAGGGATTACCTACTCGAAATCTCACGCGCCCTCACACAAGAACTCGACCAGGAAAAACTTCTCGCGCGAATTTTGTTGATCGCGGTTGAAATGCTCGCGGGACAAGCGGGCATCATCGCGTTGAAAGAACAGGAAGGCTGGCGCGTCGCCGCCGCCCATGGAATTGCCCCGGCATTTTTGAGTTATCTCACCCCCCTGCTGGCTGACGAAAACGTCCGCGAACTGGATGTGCTCGAACTCAACCGCATGTTGGGTGAATTGACCTACACCGCGAGCATGGGGTTACTCAACGGCACGGCGCTCGCGCTCGTGGCTCATAGGCAGGTGATCGGCGTTATTTTCATCTTTAGAAACTACGAAGGCAGGTTCACCTCGAACGACCGCGTGATCCTGCAATCCTTTGCAGACCAAGCCGCGATTGCCGTGTACAACGCGCAACTGTACGGACAGATCTCCTACGAAAAGCAACGGCTGGATGCGCTTCTCGACTCCGCCGCGGACGGAATCATCATCCTCAACGCGGATCTCACCATCGAGCGCGTCAACGACGCCTTTGAGCGAATCTACGGTAAGACGCACGATGATCTCGTGAACACTCCTCACGATGATGTGATCCGCTGGGCGAGAGAACCCCAAGGCTCGACGCTCGACGAAGCGATGGCAAACGGCTGGCCCCTTACACCTAACGCCACGCTGTACGTGGAAGGCGACCTCGAACGCGATTTACCTCCGTCGCTTCCTGTGGGGGTCACCTACGCCCCGTTGCTTTCACCGGACGGAAAACTTCGCAACATCATCGTCAGCGTACGCGATATTACACATTTCAGAAACGCGGATGAAATCAAGGCAACGTTCATCTCGATCGTGAGTCACGAATTGCGGACACCTGTCGCGCTCATCAAAGGGTACGCGTCCACCCTGCGGCGGGACGATGCAAAATGGGACAAGCACACGATCAACGATTCGCTTGCGGTCATCGAGGAAGAAGCCGACCGCTTGAGCAAGATGATCGACGATCTGCTCGATGCCTCCCGCTTGCAAGCTGGCGGATTAAGTTTGAATCGCGCGGATGTGTCGCTTCCGTCGCTCGCCAAACGGATCGCAGAACGATTCGCGACTCAATCAAAAAACCATTCTCTTGTGGCTGAATTCCCCGAAAAATTTCCAGTGGTGCTTGCAGACGAAACTCGTATCGAACAAGTCGTTGCCAATCTCGTGTCCAATTCTCTCAAGTACGCCGCCAAGGGCGAGATCAAAATCAGCGGCACGGTTTACCCTGAACAAGTTGTCATTTGTGTATCCGATGAAGGGACAGGAATCGAGGCAAAGGATCTGCCACACATCTTTGATCGTTTTTATCGCTCGAGCAAAGCCGTCAAACAGACAAAAGGCGCAGGGCTGGGACTGTATCTCGCGCGAGCCATCGTCGAAGCACACGGCGGGCGCATCTGGGCAGACCCGAAGCCTGATGCGGGTGCGAGGATTTGTTTTTCGTTGCCGCGTTAATTTGACCCTCACCCCTAACCCCTCTCCCTGCAAAGGAGAGGAGGAACGCGTCAGGGTGGTAAAATTCGACGAGGCAGAACCAAACCAACCCTGAGTCCGATGCGATGTCCTGAGTTCATCGAAGGGCGGGGTTATATCCAAAAGGAAATCAAACATGGCGACCATAGTTCCTCCCCGAAGCAAGATCAATAAAAAATTTACTTGGAACGCAGAAAGCGTTTTTAAGTCTGCGAAAGAATGGGAGGCAGAAGTTAGCGCGATTCTCGCTGAACTGCCGAACGTGAAAAAATACGAGGGCAAGTTGGGCGAAAACCCTGAGATGTTGCTTGCGGGCATGCACGCCGTGGAAGCGCTGGCGAACCGTACATATAAAATGTTCATGTACGCGGGGTTTTCGTATTCAGTGGATACGACAAATCAAAAATCTGCCGCGCTGTTTGGCAAGGCGCAAGGCGTGGCAGGGCAAGTATCCGGCGCGTTGTCGTTCGTCAACCCCGAACTGATTCAGATCGGAAAAGCAAAACTCGACGGCTGGACAAGCCAGAACGAAAAGCTGGCGGTGTACAAACACAGTTTCGAAGACTTGTTCCGCCAGCAAGCGCACGTGCGTTCGGGTGAAGTGGAAGAAATTCTGGGCATGTTGGGCGACCCGTTCAGCGGCGCGCAGAACAGTTCGAGCATGTTGGTAAATGCCGATTTTAAATTTGCGCCAGCAAAAGATAAGAAAGGCAGGAAGATCGAAGTAACGCAGGGTAACGTGCACACGTCGTTGATGGAACACCCCGACCGCAAAGTGCGGCAGACGGCGTTCGAAAGTTACATGGATAAGCATCTCGAATTCAAGAACACGCTCGCGGCGAACCTTTCCACCTCGATCAAGAACAACATCTTCAACATGCGCGCGCGGAAGTTCGATACGTCATTGCAAGCCTCGTTGTTCCAACTCAACATTCCCGAATCGGTTTTTCACAACCTGATCAACACGTTCAAGAAGAAACTGCCTGTCTGGCATCGCTATTTTGAATTGCGGCGCAAGGCGTTGGGTCTGCGCGAAGTCACGTACTACGATATGTGGGCGCCCATCGTCAAGAGCAAACCGAAAGTTCCGTATACCAAAGCGGTTGACATGATCAGCGAAAGTCTCGCGCCGCTTGGCAAAGAATATGTGGACACGTTACGACAAGGTTGCCTCAAAGACCGCTGGGTGGATATTTACCCGAACAAAGGCAAACAGAATGGCGCGTTCTCGTGGGGTGTAGCGCCGGATACGCATCCCTTCATCATGATGTCGTACACCGATGAAGTGGGAAGTATGAGCACGCTGGCCCACGAACTCGGTCACTCGATGCACTCGTATCTCACGGGAAAACACCAGCCGCGCGTGTACAACAGTTACTCGCTGTTCGTCGCGGAGGTCGCGTCGAATTTCAACCAGGCGATGATGCGCGGTCATTTGCTCAAAACGGTGAAAGATAAAAACCTATTGATCGCGCTGATCGAAGAAGCGGTCGGGCACAACTTCTTCCGCTACTTCTTCCAGATGCCGACTCTCGCACGCTTCGAGTTGGAGACGCACCAACGCGTCGAACGCGGCGAAGCATTGACCGCCGACTCGATGCAGGAACTAATGGCGGATCTGTTCGCCGAGGGATTTGGTCCCAAAGTGAAAGTGGACCGCCCGCGCGTCGGCATGATCTGGTCTACCTTTGCGCATCTTTTCTCGGACTATTATGTCTACTCCTACGCCACCGGCATCTCCGGCGCCCACGCGCTCGCAGGACGAATCCTGCGCGGGGAGCCGAACTCGGCGCAAGATTATCTCGGGTTCTTGAAATCAGGCTCCTCGTTGTATCCGTTGGATGTGCTGAAGCGCGCAGGCGTTGACCTCTCCACGCCCAAGCCTGTGGAAGAAACATTTGAAGTAATGGAGAGTTACATCGATCGGCTCGAAGAATTAGTTGGATAAATGTAGACACGTATACAAGTACACAAGTAGACACGGAGACACGTAAATATGTGTGTGCCTGTTTACGTGTTTACCTGTGTACCAAACCCAATCGCAAATCGGAAATCAACAGATGCCTCAAACTCAAATCGCATGTCCCAATTGCCGCCAAATGATCGCGGCGAACGTCGAACAACTCTTTGATGTGACACAAGACCCGCAAGCCAAGCAGAGACTGCTCGGCGGGGTGTCGAACATGGCGCGTTGCCCGCACTGCGGGTTTCAGGGACGGCTCGCCACGCCGATCGTCTATCACGATAACGAAAAAGAGTTACTGCTCACATTCTTCCCGCCTGAATTAAGTGTGCCGCTGAACGAACAGGAGAAGATTATCGGTCCTCTTATCAAGAAGATCACAGACAGCCTCCCCGCGGAAAAGCGGAAAGGTTATTTGCTGAATCCGAGTCCCAACCTGACGTATGAGTCAATGATCAAGGTCATCTTGGGCAAGGATGGCATCACACCGGAAATGCTCAAGGCGCAACAAGATCGCGTGCAGATCGTCGAGCGTCTCATCCAGGCGAGTTCGGCGGATGTGCGGAGCGAGATCATCAAGCAAAATATTTCATTGTTCGATGAACAATTCTTCGCCCTGTTCAGCCGTATCGCGCAAAGCGCGTTGCAAAGCGGACAGGATACCATCGGCAAGCAACTCACGGATGTGCAAAGACAACTCCTTGAGGAGACCGAATTTGGGCGCGGGCTGAAAGAATCCGTCGGCGAACTGGAGACAGCCCAAAAGTCCCTGCAAGAGGCGGGGCAAGGACTCACGCGAGAGAAATTGCTCGAGTTCGTTATCGCGTCACCGAACGACGCGCGCTTGCGTGGTTATGTCAGTTTGGCGCGCACGGGCATGGATTATCAATTCTTCCAATTGCTCACAGAAAAGATCGACAAAGCGACTGGCGACGAAAAGACTAGGCTTGAAACGCTCCGTGAGAAGTTGCTGGAGTACACCAATGAAATGGATAAACAGATCGAAGCGCGCTACAAACAGGCGCAGGAGTTTGTCGAGTCATTGCTCGCGCAGGATGATATCGTCAAAGCGGTGCGCGACAATCTGGATGGCTTCACGCAGGACTCGGTTGACCTCGTGAATCAGATGCTGCGGCAGGCATCCGAGAAAAACGATTACACGCGCATGGGTAAATTACAAAAGATGGTGGAAGTGTTGCGCGAAGTTTCGACTCCGCCTGAAGTCTCTTTGGTTGAACAATTACTCGACGCGCCCGATCAGGCGTCGCTGGAAAAGATGCTCGAAGCGAACAAAGCAATGATCAACGATCAGTTCATGCAAGCATTGATCGGACTGGTCGCGCAGGTAGATCAGGCGGCGGAACAGGGCAATCCCGAAGCGAAGTCGCTCAGCGAGAAGATCAATACTTTATACAAGACCGCGTTGAAATATTCGATGAAGCAAAATATGTAAAAGATGTCATTGCGAGGAAGCCCGAAGGGCTGACGAAGCAATCTCTTCGCACCAACTAATTGTGTGCTTTAAAGACGGATGAGGGCGAAAGTAGAAAAAGCCTGAAATCAGAAAAAGCCGCTCGTATCTACAGGATCCCCACCGCTGGACGCACGCTTTGTTGGGTGGGTTCTAGTTTTGAGATTCTACTTTGTTTTTAACGAACTCAACAATGTGGCTCAATTTTTCACGATTTGCCGAATTCACCCTTGTCAAAAACACGCCATTATCTTGTTTATCGTAAAAAACCAAGATTTCACTTTTAATATATCTCATAAAGAACAGCGGGATTAGTAACGCCAAACTGCCAAAGATCAAATGACCAAATAATTGGTTGCCTTTCAGCCATTCTGAAAAAAAGATGGAAATTGAAATACTCATTATGCACACAAAAAACAGCCAGTAAGACCAGACGTAATCCCACCTGTCGTTTCCCATTTTGGCAAATTTTATCTTTCCGCTCAATTCGTCGAACCTTATCACAGTCGTAACTTCTTCAAGCAGACTTCTTTCAACATCGATTATTTTGTCGTCATAGATGCTGACTTTCGATCTATTCAAGAAGTCTGCGAAATCGAATTCTGAAAATTGAAAAACAGGAATGTCACTTGGAAGAGGATCGTCAAAGTAGGTTTCGTTGATTACTTCGGTTTTTTGCTTGATGATTTTTATGACCTCCAAAAGTGTTTGTTTATTCTTTTTTCCTACCCTGACAGTTGCCAAATAATTTTTATCTGCGTCAAGGAATGAATAATACTCATATTTTAGGAAAGCAAGAGGTATCATAGCAATAGCAGAAATTACAACAGTTTTTTCGATAATATCAACTATCGGGCTGGTCGCCCAAAAATAACAAAGACCTAAATTGGCAATTCCTACTAATCCAACAGTAACAAATGATGTCCAAAGCCAATTGAAATCTCTCCTGCTTCGGCTTCGTACGGATCGAATTTTTTCATATGCCACTTCATTTTCATAGTCAAAAGTGAGTGACTTTGTTTTGACGACCAAATGGTTATCGTAAAACTCCCAAGACCTTCTGGTGAAATCATCTACTGGGGCAAATGAATTTATTTTTTTCACACTCTCTCCGATTCTTATTTTGCTGAAATAATCTTTGCGGATAACCGCTTAACAATTGCTTTAATGTTACACGAGATTGCTTCGTCGTTCGCTATCGCTCGCTCCTCGCAATGACAATGTTATCGCAACCCCTCGAACAAATCCGTTTCCACATTTCTCCCACCGTTCACCAAACTCATCGCGCGATAGAACGTTCCCTGCAAGGTCAGTAATCTCCCAACCTCATCCTCGGGCAATTCCAATAATGGTCCGAGGCTGGGCAATTGGCTTTTGTGACACAGGATCGCCTCCCACGCTTTTTTCCAATATGAGGAAACATCTACGCGCGTGGTGATCATCCAATCTTTCCAAGGCGCTTCGCCGCGCACCTGACCGTCCACGGGGAATTCGATAGCTCCCAAATACTTCGTGAAGAACTCGGCGATCTTCTCTGAATCGACAAAATAGTACAACTTCGAAACCCGATGCGGCTTTTGGTTCTCCGCGTCTACATAACTCGCATCCGCGGCGCAGACCAATGCGGCGTTCGTGAATTGCGATATCGCAATATGGTCGGGGTGACCGTACGCGCCATCATGCGCGAACGTGACAACCACATGCGGCTGGATGCGGCGGATCTGCGGGACGATCCTCCCGATGGCTTCACCTGGATTCGCCTGATCGAGATCACCGTCAATGTAATTCAGAAAATGGATATCTTTCAATCCCAGAACTTTCGCCGCATTCACCAACTCTTGCGTGCGGAGGCGTGCGACTCCTTCGAAGCCCGGGTTTGGTCCCTCCGAATCCCACCATCCCCTCTCCCCCCGCGTCGCACAGACGAGATACGTTTCGATTCCCCCGGCGGCATATTTCGCGAGCGTACCGCCCAACCCCATAGACTCATCGTCAGGATGGGCAAATACCGCGAGCAGTTTCAATTTGTCAGTCATGGGCAACGTCCCACACTCGTTCAAACTCCATTATGAATTGTCTTGCAAGTGTTTCGTTATAAATGAAGAGCAAGTTCTCGTCGTTGCGTTCCTCGGCAGCGCGTGAAAAATTATACGAGCCAAGCACCACGATGGATTCGTCAATGATGAACACTTTATGGTGCATCTGCCCTTCGATGCCGTCGATGCGAACTTCCAAATCCGCTTGCTTGAAAGGGTCATACTCCGTGCCCTGATTGGAGGAAACCTGTTCGTCGTCCATTACGCCGCGGACAGTGAGTCCCGCCTCCGCCTTTTCGCGGACGATGTCGCCCAAATCATTGGAGGTAAATGAAAAGGCGAGGAAGTAAACGCTCTCCTCTGCGCTGCTCAACACAGCCGCAAGTTGACTCAGCACGCCGTCGTCGGGGGAGAAAAAAGTATCCACGCGAGTCGAATCAATCGTCAACGAGGGATGAGGCGTTTCCCGTCTTACGTTTTCCCCGAAACTGTTCTCCAAAAACATCTCTTCGAATTCTTTGGTGAAATTCTCCGCCATCTTCGTGGAGAGGATGCGGATCATATGATTGTTGTCTTCGTACGCGCCTGAATCAGTAAAGTTCATAGAGCCGAGCCACACTTCAGATTTGTCGATCACCATGAATTTGTTGTGCATCAACCCATCCTGTTTATCGCCTATGATCGGAATGCCCGCCTCGAGCAAAATCTCCACATCGGAGGAATCCATGTTCGTGGACTCCATCGCCATGCGGATCGTCACACCCCGGTCGTGCGCGTTCAACAGCGCGTTGCGCACACTGTTCAAGGTGAGGCTGTACGCGGCAACGTCGATGCTCAAGCGCGCCGCATCGATCGCCGCCACGAGGGGCACGTCCACGCCGCCTGTGGCTTGCGAGGAGAACGGGTCAACGGGATCGGTGAAATACAACTCGAACCACGATCCTTTGACTCCGTACCCCGTTTGCAGGTCAATTGGTGTAAGTTCGATCGTTGGAGAGGGAGTTTCCGTTATTTCATCTGTTGGAGCCTGCGTGGGCTGTCCACACGCAGAGAGCAGGAGAGAAATGGCAAGTAAGATGCTATGAACTCTTTGCATATTCTTCACCAGCCAATTGCACGGCTTTTTTCAGGAATTGGTCGTAATGCATCTGTCGCATCAAGATAAAACGCGCAAGCGGCCGTTTCAGGAAGCGCGGCAAAGGCAATTGCATCTGCATCACGTCGTGGACGCGCGTCCCGCCATTGGGTAGCGGCTCGAGGCGAATGGTCTCGAAAAAAGTTTTCTTTCCGTTTTCGTACGATTCAACGGTTGAATATTCGAACGGGCGCCAGTCGAGAGTCACTTCGGTGGTCAATGAATTTCCATGCGCGCAGTGATTGCTCGCTCCCTTGCCTGTGCGTCCGTTAGGTCTGTCGCCGATCGACCATCTCACGTGACCCATCATCCACTGATTGCGTTTGAGGGGATCTTGAATCCATTCCCACGTCACAGGAGGAGGCGTAGGGAAATCGATGCGAAGGACAACGTCCGCCTCGGTCTCGTCCAGGATGATGCGCCGCTCGTCAGTGATCTCCTTGTAGCGAGCGTGAAGGTCGATGGCGTACGTTTTCACACTGCCGAGATGCTCCACTTCCTCCATTTGTTCATGCGCGTGTCCCATGCCCACTTCCAGATGTGCGAGACATGTTTCGGTCAACATCACGTACGCGCGCCAGCCTGTGGATTCGGCGACGCGATTCTTCAACAACCGATGGACGAGGTTCACATCCGTCCCGACCAATTCACGAATCTCGCGGACGTGCTGGACGATGTAATCACCGTGATGCGCGATGAACTTCAGATCCAGGGTGGGGATATTTCGACAGGCATTGCACGTGCACGTGGTCGCCCGCTTCATCGAGACTTGTTTGTCGCGGAACGCCACATACGTGGCTTCCATCAGTTCAAGGATCGTATCGCCCCGCGTGACCTTCGATTCGGGAATGTATGCAAAGACGGCATCGCCTTCCAGCTTATGGATCGTCAACAACGACTCGATCTTCATGCAGATCGTTTCAAGCAGTTCGCTCAAAATCTCGTGCGAATGTTCCAGTTCTGTCCCCGCAAGAAATGAGGTATACCCCGAAATATCCGCGATGACGAGATAACCGTGTTGAGTAATAGAGCTCATGTTCACGATTATAATCCCGACCCCCTCCCAGCCTCCCCCAAATTTCGCAGAAAATATTTGAAAAATTATTGATAATGCACATGCGGAATTTGGGGGAGGTGCCCGAAGGGCGTAGGGGTGGGTCGTTTATAATTTCACAATATGAAAACTAACGCCAATCGCCAGATCGCGCGCGCGGCGGGGACCGTGATGTTCGCCATCCTCTTCGGTCAACTCGCGGGTCTTGCGCGCGGCATTCTCGTCGCCAACACATTCGGCGCGTCGCTTGAATTGGATGCATTCTTCGCCGCGAATCGCGTCAGCGAGACTCTCTTCCTCTTGGTCGCGGGCGGCGCGCTGGGTTCTGCGTTCATTCCGACATTTACGGGACTGCTCGCCAAAGATGAAAAGGATTCGGCATGGCGACTCGCCTCCGCCCTCGCCAACACGGTCACGCTGACCCTCAGCCTGCTCGCGGCGTTAATCGCGTTATTCGCCCCTCAGGTGGTCCGCTTCGCCCTCGCCCCCGGTCTTTCGACGGACCCTCAACTTTTTTCGCTCACGGTTTCGCTGCTTCGTATTCAATTAATTTCAACCGTTCTGTTCGGCTTGGGCGGATTGATCGTTGGCATCCTCAACGCGCATCAAGTCTTTCTCATCCCCGCGTTGACGCCCGCCATGTACCAACTGGGAATCATCTTCGGCGCAGTCTTTCTCGCGCCCACGATGGGAATTTTCGGTCTCGCGTGGGGAGTTGTCATCGGCGCGGTGATGTATTTGGTGGTGCAGGTTCCGTCATTGGTAAAACTACTGCGTACTTCGTACTACGTAACAAACAATTCGCAGTACAAACTACAAAATACGCAGTACGCAGTACGCAATATACTCGGCTTGCAAGACTCAAACGTCCGCCAAGTCTTGACTCTTATGATTCCAAGATTACTGGGGGTCGCTGTCGTTCAACTCAACTTTTGGGTGAATACAAATCTGGCATCCAGGATGGAGGAAGGCAGCGTCGCCAGCCTCACCTACGGATTCTCACTGATGATTATGGCGCAAGCCGCGATCGCACAATCGGTTGCCATTGCCGCCATGCCGACCTTTTCCGCGCAACACGCCCTCGGCAAAACGGACGAAATGCGTGCCTCGCTTGCGGCATCCCTGCGAGGGATTTTGTTGATGGCTGTCCCTGCCAGCGTGGGACTGATCCTCTTGCGCGAGCCGTTAATCTCATTTCTGTATCAACGCGGAGAATTTGACTCGCGCGACGTTCAACTCGTGGCGTGGGCTTTGCTCTGGTTCGCGGCAGGTTTGGTCGGTCATAGCATTATGGAAGTTCTCACCCGCGCGTTCTACGCCCAACAAGATACGAGGACGCCTGTTATTATCGGCACGATTGCCATGGGACTCAACGTTGTGTTCAGCATTTTGTTTTCGCAATATTTCGCGCGAATCGGATGGTTTCCGCTGGGCGGGCTGGCGCTGGCAAACTCGCTCGCCACCGCTCTCGAAGCGGCCGCGCTGTTCATTTTCATGCGCAGGCGATTGAATGGGATCGAGGGGAAATCCATGATCGATAGCGCGTGGCGCGTCGCGCTGTCCGCGCTGGGGATGGGAATCGGTTTGGGGTGGTGGATACAGTCAACCCTGGGTCAGACGCGTTGGTTGGTCGCGCTGGGAGGAGTCGCGCTCGGTGGAGCAATTTATTTATTGGGTGTTGTGATTCTTAAAGTCCCCGAAATAAAAACGGTATTCGATTCTATGATGAGCAGATTGCTTCGTGGCGCGAGGGGCCACTCGCAATGACATATCATCTCCACATCAACCACTGGCCTGTCGCGACGATGATGCCCAGCAGAATCCCGCCGATGACTTCAAGCGGCGTATGACCGATCACTTCGCGCAAATCCTTTTGATTGATCGGGTGACCGTGCAGTAATTCATCGAACAACACATTGATACGTTGCGCGTGAATGCCCGCTTGCTGGCGCACGCCTGCCGCGTCGTAGGTGACGATCATGGTAATGGCAACGCCCAGGGCAAACAGCGGATTCGCAAATCCGTGATACAAACCGATCGCCAGAGTCGTGCCCGTCATCAACGCCGAGTGCGAACTGGGCATACCACCGGTGGTCAGCATCAAAGACCAGTTCCACTTTCGGGTGCGGAAAAAATCGAGCGGGAGTTTTATGATCTGCGCGAGCAGCCAGGCGATGAGCCCGGCGATCAAAGCTTTGTTTTGCAAAACATCCAACACATTCATTCGGACTCTTCCTCGAACGCGGACACTTCGTCAACCGCGACCTGCTTCACTTTGAGTTGTGCCGCTTCGAGAAGCGCAGTGCAACGCGCCGCCACAGCCTGCCCCCGCTCGAAGAGTTTGATCGCCTCTTCGAGTTGACTCTGCTCCCCTTCGAGAGTTTCGACGATGCCTTCGAGTTCGGCAAGCGCTTCTTCGTAAGTTAATTCTTCAACGGGTTTTTCTGTTTTTTTGGTTGATGCTTTTGGCATGATTGCTCCTGTGAGAAGTGTCACCCTGAGCGCCAGCGAAGGGTCTCCTACATCGAAATGGAGATTCTTCGCAACGCTAAGAATGACATGGTTATGATTTTCTCACCTCAAACTCTCCATCGCTGACTCGTACTTTCATATCAGTACTCGCATGCGCAACACGGGACACAACACCGCCATCCTCTTTTCGCGTCACCACGGCGTAGCCGCGTCCCAGCACCGCCAGCGGACTCAACGCTTCGAGTCGTTTCTCGGTTCCTTCGAGATGCTTCCTCTCCAAAATTATACGATTGAACGCGGCGGAGGAGACGCGCCGCGACAACTCGTCCACGCGCTGGGATGCGGATTGGATCAGTCGTGCAGGCGAAAGGTAGCGGAGTTCAGCAACAAGCGTATCGAGAGCTGATCGTTTCGAGGCGATGACGTTGAGTGTGTGAGACGTAATTTGTAATTGGTAATTGGAAACTGTTGCGGCTAAATCTTGAATCGTGATCTGTGTGGCAAGTTCCGCGGCGGCGGTGGGAGTCGGTGCGCGCAGGTCGGCGGCGAAATCGCACAGGGTGAAGTCCGTTTCGTGACCGACACCTGAAATGATCGGAACCTTCGATGCGGCAACAGCCCTAACAACACGCTCGTCGTTGAACGCCCACAGGTCTTCGATGGAACCTCCGCCGCGGGCGAGGATAATTACATCTGGTAATTGGTAATTG
>CAZQES010000016.1:0-36039 GCA_964591425.1 uncultured Anaerolinea sp. | reverse complement strand
GGTAATTGAGTAATTGGATGGCGTTGACAAGCGCGGGAGGCGCGTCACTTCCCTGAACCGGAGACGGAGCGAGGAGCACCTCAACGAGAGGCAACCGCCGTCGCAGAGTGTTGAGCATATCGCGCAACGCCGCGCCTGTTGCGGATGTGACGATTCCTATTTTGCGCGGCAGTTCAGGGATGGGACGTTTGCGTTCGGGGTCGAATAATCCCTCGGCTTCGAGTTGCGCTTTGAGCCGCATGAACTCTTGATACAGAGCGCCTTCCCCCACCGGGCGGATCTGGTCCGCGTACAGTTGATATTGTCCCTGCGGTTCGTACACGCCGATCTTGCCGTGCACTTCCACTTCCATGCCGGCGCGCAAAGCAAGATTCAACCGCGCCGCGCTCGTCTTCCACATTACGCATTTCAGCGACGCGTTGGAGTCTTTGAGGGTAAAGTAGACGTGTCCCGACGCGGGACGCGACAGGTTCGAGATCTCGCCCTGCACCCACACATCCTGAAGCGTCTCGTTCTCCTCCAGCAATTTGCGGATGTGGAAGGTGAGTTTGGAAACAGTGAAGGATTGCGGAACTGGCGCAGGGAACAGGGAGGGTTGCATCGGTGGGAGGATACACGTCTTACGAGAGTATGTCAACGATTGTCATCTTTCGTCTTTCTTCTTTCCATTGGAGAAACTTGAAAGACTAAAGAAGAAGGAGGTGATTCTCTGTTAAAATTCTTCCATGAAACAACTCTGGGCGCCGTGGCGTATGACATACATCGAAAATCATGAAAAAGTGGACGGCTGTGTGTTCTGTAACGCGCAAGCCAAAGAAGACAGCGCGGACAACCTCATCGCGCATCGCGGCGAGCGGGCTTACGTGATCCTCAACCGCTATCCGTACACAGGCGGACATTTGATGGTCGTACCATTCGAACACAAAGCGATCCTCGAAGAACTTGACGCGCAAACCCGCAGTGAAATGATGGAACTCACCTCACGTTGCATGACCATCCTGCGAAAACTGTATAAACCGCAGGGATTCAACATGGGCGCGAACATCGGCGAAGCCGCAGGCGCGGGCGTGAAGGAACACGTGCACATCCACATCGTCCCGCGTTGGAAGGGCGATACGAATTTCATGTCCGCGCTGGGTGAGACGCGCGTGATTCCCGAAGACCTTGAAGTCACATATCAGCGCGTGAAGAATGAATTTCAAAGAGCATAACCTGTCATTGCATGGAGGCGATAGCCGACGAAGCGATCCTCGTCAAAGTATAGGAGATTGCTTCGCCACTCACTACGCTCGGGCTCGCAATGACGCAATTGTTTTAATAAGAAATTGATGCTTTCAAGATTTTCTGCACTCTCAATTATTTTATTTCTCCTCCTAGGCAGTTGCACGCCCTCGACCGCAACAGAACTTCCACCGACGGACACCGCTGAACCAACACTTCCCCCACCCACACAAACCATCGAACCCGCGCAGGTCGTGAATCCGCTCACGGGGTTGCACGTCGAAGACCCATCCCTGCTTGACCTGCCCGCGTTGCTCGTTTCGATCTCACATTTTCCCGTCACTGCGCGGCCGCAAGCGGGCTTGTCGTTCGCGCCGTACGTGTTCGAGATTTACATCACCGAAGGCGCGACGCGTTTCCTCACAACTTTCTATGGCGAATTCCCCGCGCCTGAAAATCCCGTCACTGGCAGATGCGAAACACGGCGCGAAATTTTCACACCGACCGATCTCATTCTCGGCAACCGCGCCTGGTTCGACTCGAATCAGAACAACACGCAGGATGCCTGGGAGCGCGGCGTTGGCGGTGTGTGCGTTTATCTCTACGACACGAATCAGAATCTGCTTCAACAAACCACAACGGACAGCAACGGCTATTACGGATTCAACGTCGGCGCGGGCACGTATCACATCGCGGTTGCGAATCCTTCATTTTTGGAATTCGCGCAGAAAAATGTTGGGGAAGAGAGTCAAGATAACGATGTGGACCCAGCCTCGGGGTGGAGTGACGCGGTGGACATCAACGCGTCGGTTCTGAATCTGGACATCGGCTTGATTCAGTCCAGCGTCAATTCCACATCTGCGACTCATCCCGAACCCAAAGTGGGACCCGTCCGCTCAGGGCGACTCGTCTACGCGGACATCGCCGCCATGTTCACAGACTCATGCCTGATCTACGCGTTCGCGTCACCCGAAGTGCTGGTGGAATTGCCCAAGTGCGGATTTGTGACACACGATGTGCAAGGCGGCGGGTACATGCTCAACATCGAAGAGATGAAGGGACTCGCGCGGGATAGCAAAAAACCGAATGTGAAAATTAATTATGAAAGCAATGTGTATTTTGAAGAACCGCCTGCAGGAGGCACGCCTGCTGATGAATTGCATGTGTTCATCGCGTATTTGAATCAGTCAGGCTGGAACTACGACGCGCTCTCGCAAAGTTACTGGCGATTTGTGGATGAGGCAAGTTCTGAGAGTGCGGGTGTTTTACATCCCGAAGTAGACAGGCTCACGGGTCGTCAACTGCAATTCGAAAACGTGATCGTTCTATTTGCAAGGCACGATGTGATCTCCCCGACAAATTTGGATATTCATCTCGAAGCAAATTTAACAGGCGATGCGATTCTGTTCCGGGATGGTTTACGATTTGATATTCAGTGGAGCACGATCATCGGAGAATTGGATTTGCAGGACGGACGCCGCCGACCGATCCTGTTCTTCGATGAAGGCAGACCTTTCCCCCTCAAGCCCGGTCGCACGTGGGTGATCGTCGTCACACCTCAAACATCCGTGACGGAAAAGTCACCGGGCAAATGGTTGTTGAATTTTTCGCAACCGCCCGGGGCGAAATAAAGGGAGAACTGCCGTTCGCCCCTTCGGGACATTTTCAATCCTGAATTTCATTCCCTACTGCGAGCGCTAACTTTTGGAAAGAAAGTCTTATCGAATGAACCCGCCAAGATGATTGGCAACCGGTCTTTCGTTTCCGGGGATATTGTCGTTCATCAACTTATTGACCGCTTTCGGCTTGCCATCCGCGCCCTTGACGATCATGGAGGATGAACCGCCGCCGTCGAGGCTGATGCCCGTGTACACCCCGTATGAAATGAGCAGGTCAGCCAGTTCGGGGAAGGTCGCGCCTTCGCTGAATTCGCGTCCATCCACAACGACCATCACTAGGAAGCGTCCGTTCTGATTCGCGCCGATGGCAGTGCGCGGATCTATGCTCAACGACTCCAGATCAGCAACCACTTTGCCCTTCGTCACCAGATACCGGTCACCGGTGATCGCGTTGAACACGTTACCGGAGAGTTTATCGAAGGAGACCACATTCTTTTGGCTGATGTATAAAATGGGTCGTCCCGGGGCTTTGGTCGAGTAACGTTTCCCGCGCGAAGATGCCAACCCGATCAACTTGACCGGCTCGCCGCCGTCCGCGCAGAACTGCGCCGGTGGGAACGCGGCTGGGTCGTGGAAATAGAATCCGTCTGCGTTGATCGCGAAGTGCAGTTTGTTTTTATCAAGGAAGTTCGAGGTGGTGCTTGTGCAGAGGAACGGCTCCGTGGTGCGCAACGGCGGCGTGACGAGAAACTCGAAGGAAGCCGCTTTCAGATCCACCAGCAAAGCATGAGACACCAACCGCCGCGGCGTCAGCCTGATCTTGCGATAATACGTGACGCCTTTGAACAATTTCTGCATCGCAACCGCCGGTGTCTTGCCCATATTGGTAAGGAACTGACCGGATGACCAGCCCGTAAACCCGTCCACGCGCTGGATGCGCCGCCAACTGCCATCGTTGGTGGATTCAAGTTGCATGACCGTTTCGCTCTTCGTCAAAAAACCGATCGCTTTGAAATTCGTGCCGGGTCCCTCGCGGACGTTCAGTGTGGTCGCCGTCACCTGGAACCATTCATACGTTTCTTCCGAGACGGGGGGCGGGGCGGTCGTCGGGTCTAAAAATTGTTTCGATGACCAGCCGGTCAACCCATCGTACGAGCGTTTCACTTTGAACCAATTGCCATCCGCCGACGTTTCGAGCCGCTGTACAACTTCGTTGCGGAACAACAAACCGATCGAGCGGAATTCCGTGCCGGGACCTTCGCGCACATTCAGCGCGGACGCGTTCACCTTGAACCAGTCAGCGGTTGGCGGCGGCGGTGGAGGAGGCGGCGTGGGCGGCGTGGTGAGCGTGAGGAATTGTTTGGAAGACCAACCAGTAAGAGAATCAGACTCGCGCAGGATTTGCGCCCATGCGCCATCGTCGGAAGTGGCGAGTCCTTTCACCACTTCGTCCTGCCTCAAGATGCCGACCACACCAAAGGTGGTGGCGGGACCAGACCGCACGTTGAGAGCCGACGCGGTCACCTTGTACCAAACCGGTCCCGGCGGCGGAGGCGGAGTTGTCCCTCCACCCAGGTTGAATCGTTGATTAAATGCCGCGAGGTCTCCGTTGAAATAATTGAGGTCGATGCGCGAACTTTCCACGCCATACAACGCGCCGTCGCCGCTGTCGGTAAATTGCCAGAACGTCCACTCGTTGGTCGCCCACGGCTTGGGCACCAGCGGCGAGTTCACTCCGTAATTGGCGATCCACAAGGGATACTGCTTGAAATATTGAAGGTTTGCCGCGTCGGTGGTCGCGTTCGGCGCGTTGTTCACCCAGTAATAGTACGCGGTGTAAATTCCGATCTCGCGGTTTCCGACGCGGGATTTGATCCGCTCAAGAAATGTCTTCCAATGTTTCCACCCTCCATACGGACCGCCATACGCCTCTTCGAAATCGGCGAACAGCGGGAGTTCACCGAGATCGCCGTCGAAAGTTGAAAACCAAAGATCAGCCTGCGACTTGGGTTCCGCCCGGCTATCGTAGAACCAATAAGAACCGCGCGGCAAGCCTGCCGCCCGTGCATTATTCCAATTCGTCCTGAAATCCGAATCGACCCACACATTTTGCCCGGAGCGTATGATCACATACCCCGCGGACTGCTTCATCTTGACGAAGTTGATTCCCTGCGGCGTGGTCTCCGCGTCCTGATAAAAACTGACATCCGGTCCAATGAGATTTACCATGTATGACTCCTCAGTCGATGTTGCAGGGACATTTTACCAGCGAAGCGAGGATGCTTGGTGGTGGAATTCAAATTTGTGTTCTCCCTTTTCCAAGGGGACGATCAAAAGACTCAACCAGTCTTTGCCGCGAATTTCACGAATTTTCGCAAACGTTCAAAAAAATTCGTGTGAATTCGCGAAATCTGGGGCTAACGTTTTGGGATTTCCCGTTAAAAATGACCAAGCTGAATTTTTTACACGGTTTCCCCGGTATAATCGCGCGCATGGATATCCCCCTCCGCCTCATTTCGGACCTGGAACTGCGCCGCCAAAACGGAGAACGCGGCACACGGAAATTTGTCGCGTACAAAGGCGTCGTCTACGATGTGACTGATTGCCCGAAATGGAGACTCGACCTGCACGAGAATCTGCACTTCGCCGGTCAAGATTTGACAAGTGAACTCCCCGACGCGCCGCACGAGGAGGATGTGTTCACTCGTCCATGCGTGAAACCCATTGGCAGGCTGGAAAGTTAGGCGGGCTATGCAGAAATCCAGTTCCACAAACATAATCGGATCGAATCGCCCTTGGATCGTCTCAGCCATTTTATTTGTTTCGCTCCTCCTTCGCTGGCTTCTCGTCCTTCGCGGCGGACAATACTATTTTTCCGATGAGGGTCGGTACGAAACCTCGCGTGCATTTGCAGAATCTATGCTACAGGGCATTTTCACGATGGCATTCTCGCAATTCTTCATCGCCCCTGAGCATTTGGGATTCAAGGTCATCGGCATCATCCCCGCATTTGTTGAACAATTCACACGCGAAAGTCTCGCTATCCCCGCTTTGTTCTTCAGTTTGTTTTCCACCCTCAATCTTTACCTGATTTATAAAATCTCACAAAGAACTGGCGCGACGGAGCGAGAATCGTTGATCGCGCTGATCCTTGCCGCGTCGAGCATGTCGCTTTTGTATTACTCCCGCCACCTCATGCCCTACGACACAGCCATGACGTTCGGTCTGCTCGCCATTTACACCGCCCTTGCGGAAAGACCAACTTTCAAAACTTCGCTCGCCTGTGGCGCGCTAGCCTTCGCATGCTTCATCACCTACAACGGATACTGGTCCCTTGCCGCGCTGGGGATGTTGATACATGCTTTTCGGGGCAACAGCAAGATTGGCGAGTTGATTCGCAAAGCCTCGTTGACCGCGGCTGGATTCGTATTTCCCGCGCTTCTGCTCTTCTTCCTTGCCCTGCTCGCTGGAACGAATCTGCTCACCGAATACCGCGTCTTTTCTACCACCGTCAGTCAGGGAAGTTTCGATGAGGGCTGGAGCCTTCCCTTTGAGTATTTCTGGCACACGGAATATATCGTATTCATTGTACTGATCGCGTTGTCTGTCTTTGCAGGTATACATGCATTCAAGCGAAGGGACGGTTTTCCAATTCTCTGGGCAGGAGGGATCATTTTTCTCTACCTGTGTCTCGTCATTCCGTCCGTGTTCCTGCATTCTTTTGTCGTCTACGGCAGGTTGGCGCGGCAAATGATTCCTTTCCTCATCCTCCTCGCCGCCATTGGGATTGTAAACCTCGAACGATCTTATGCCTCGGGACGAAACGTGACACGAATCGTTCTTGCCATTGTTCTTATCCATGCGGTTTGGAATTACAAAACCTCATACGAACTTTCCTATCCACGCGAGTTTGCTCAGCAGGCACAGGCACAATATCCAGATTTTGAATTCTCCGAAAAGCGACACACCTTCGGCGCGCCGACCCTCTGCCAAAACAACGGATTCATCATCGAGAACGTCAAATATTTTGTGACGCCGCCTGAGCCGAATCCGCTGGTCCAGGGTCAGCACCTGCTCTCTGCGCCGCATCCTGTTAACTTCCTGCCCTATCAATACGAAGGGTATACTTACGAACAGCGACAGGCATTACGCGAACTACAAATAGAAATGAAATTCTACAAAGCGGACAGTGAGTTTATGTCAGACTCGAACCCAACGTGGACAGAGATGAAGAATTGTGTTGTAAAAGATGACGAATAACTTGTGTCATTCTGAGGAGTAGCGCTGGAGCGCCACGACGAAGAATCTCTGTCACCACGAGCGAGACTCTTCGGTCGCAATGGCGCCTCGGCGCCACTCCCTCAGAGTGACATGAAATTGGAGCGCAAATGATCGCCCCTCAAAAACCGATTCACTACGAACGATACGAATTCAAAAAATGGACAGGCTTCGACGCCGAGACCATCGTAGAGACACCCGTCTCGTTGACCGTCAACGGTGAAGTGTGGCTGACGTTCATGTGCACGCCGGTGGACCTCGAAGCGATGGCGGTGGGATTTTTGTACAACGAAGGTATTATCGAAAAAATGACTGAAGTCGCGGACGTCCGCGTGTGCGAACACGGCGACAATGTGGATGTGTGGCTAAATCAAAAAGTGGAACAGCCCAAGTCATGGAGAAGAACATCAGGTTGCTCCGGCGGATTGACCGCAGTCGAAACCTTGGCACGTGTGAATGTGTCGTTCAACCGAGCCGAACCGACGTTCAACCCCGAAACCATCGGCAGTCTTGTGGAAATGCTTTTTGTATCGCAAGAACTCTACCGCGAGACCGGCGGAGTCCACACCTCTGCGTTGAGCGACGGCGAAAAAATCATCTTCTCAGCCGAAGATATCGGCAGGCACAACACGCTCGATAAGATCGCAGGAAAGTGCGTGATGAACAACGTATTCCCCGAAACAAAAATTCTCATCAGCACGGGGCGTATCAGTTCAGAGATGCTTCAAAAAGCCGCGCGGCTCGGCGCGCCGATCATCATATCGCGCACCTCGCCAAGTTCACTTTCCATTGAAATGGCAGAGTTGTACGGAATCACATTGATCGGTTATGCGCGGAGACATCGCTTTAACGTATATTCAAACAAGCAAAGGATCGAGTCGCACATCACTGCATGAATCAAAAATACAGCATCACCGCCGCCTACTATCTGGCTTTCATCCTGCTCGGGCTTACCATCGCCGCCGAAGGGGCAACACTCCTCCAACTGGCAGAAAACACAACCAGCGCACTCGACCAGATCAGCCTGATCTTCTTTTACGGTTCATTAGGGTATCTCGTCGGCTCGTATGTCAGCGGAAAAATTTACGACCGCGTGCCCGGTCACAAGTACATGACCGTTGTGTTCGCCGTGCTGGCGCCCGGCATTGCTCTGGTTCCGCTGGTGACCGACCTGTGGGCATTGCTCGTCATCGTGTTGATTCTCGGCATGGCGAAAGGCGCGCTCGACGTCGGATGCAACACTCTCCTGCTGTGGATTCATCGTGAAAAAGCCGGTCCGTTCATCAACGGACTGCACGCTTCCTTCGGATTGGGCGCATTCGCCGCGCCGCTCATCGTGGAGGTGATCGTCAAAGCCACCGGTGATATTCACTGGGTGTACTGGTTCGCCGCGCTCATGGCGATCCCGCTCGGCATTTGGATTTATCTGAGTCCAAGCCCCATGGCGCGCGTCACACCGGAACATCACAAGAACGCTCCCTTCCCGGTTGCCCCGCTTGCATTGATGGTATTGTGCTTTGCGTTTTATGTCGGCGCGGAAGCGGGCTACGGCAACTTCATCAAAACCTACACCGTCATCGTCAAACTCGGGGACGAGTCGCAGGCGAACTTTCTCAACTCAGCCTTTTGGGGATTTTTCACCCTCGGCAGATTGTTCGGCATTTGGGAATCCGCGCGCCTGCGCGCACTCCCGCTCCTGTACATTCACCTCGCGGGATGCCTTGCCAGCGCGCTGATCGTTCTTGTCTTCCCCGAGTCGTCAACCATGTTGTGGACCGGAACGATTCTTCTCGGAATTTTTCTTGCTCCCATTTTCCCAGCCCTGCTCGCCCTTTCAGACGAACGAATGCACGTCACCGGCTCGATGGCTGGCTGGTTCCTCGTGGGAGGAAGCATCGGCGGCATGTTGATCCCATGGGGTATTGGACAAGCAGTCGTCCGATTCGGCGCCGGAGCCATGACCGGTATCATCCTTGCGTGTCTCCTGGCTAACGTTCTGGCGCTTGTGATTTTTACAAAGATTCCGATTCAGAGCGGAAATACGGAGTGATAATTTCATTGCTTGTTTCCGTTCCATTTCTTACTTTGGGTACAATCCTTCGCATGTTTCGACGCACCGTTTACTATTTCCTAATAACTTCTTTTCTCTACTCTTGCACTCCCGCGTCTTCCACCGCGTACCCAACCTACGATCCGTTCGCGCCGGTGACGGGTCAAGCCTTCACGCCCGCACCGATCCAGCCGGGTGTATTCATCCAGGATACAAACACACCGGCGGGTCCCACACCGACGCGCGCGCCGATCTCGGTCACCATCCCCACGCGCAATCCGAACACCTCCTTCGGCGCGCCGACGCCGGACGCGCCGCATCCGATCCCGCCGCCGCGTGATTATGTGGATCAATACAGCGTGGAAGCCGGCGACACGCTGAACAGTATCGCGCTGTCCTATGGCATCACGCTCGAGGCGTTGATGCAGGCAAACGGCCTGAATGAAGCGTCCATCCTGTCCATTGGCGATGTGTTGAACATCCCGCCGGTCGAAACGAATCCGATCCCCGGCTCATCGTTCAAATTGATCCCCGATTCAGAACTGGTCTACGGACCAGCCAGCGTCGCGTTCGACCTGAATGCGTTCCTGCAAAGCAAGGGCGGCTATCTGAGCAACTACGTGCAGGATGTGGACGGCACCTATCTCAGCGGCGCGCAGATCATCACGCGCGTCGCACAAAATTATTCGGTCAACCCGCGCCTGCTCGTCGCCATCCTCGAATATCGAAGCGGATGGGTCACCAATCCCGTGCCAACGAACGTGGATTATCCCTTCGGGAATTACGATAATTTTTACGCGGGCTTGTATCGCCAAACCGCGTGGGCGGCAGACAATTTGAATCGCGGCTATTATTCGTGGCGCGCCAACGCGCTCGGCACCTTGCCGCTCAACGACGGGACGTACGTTCCGATGGACTCAACCATCAACGCGGGTACGGCAGGCGTGCAATATTTTTTCTCTCTGTTCAACAATCGCGCGGTGTGGGATTTCGATGTGAGCCAGTTGGGATTCTTCCAAACGTACAACCTGCTGTTCGGCTATCCCTTCGACTACGACATCGCTTCGCTCGTCCCAGTGAATTTGACCCAGCCCAGGATGCAACTCCCCTTCACGAACGGCGCGACCTGGTCGTTCACCGGCGGACCGCACGGCGGCTGGGACAGCGGTTCCGCGTGGGCGGCGCTCGACTTCGCCCCGCCCGGCGAACCGACGGGATGTTCGCAAAGCGAAGCGTGGGTCGTTGCTGTTGCTGATGGCTTTATCGTCCGCGCGGATAACGGCGCGGTGATTCAGGATCTGGATAACGACGGCTACGAACAAACCGGCTGGACGGTCTTATACATGCACATCGAATCGCGCGACCGCGTGCAGGCAGGCACGTATGTGTATGCCGGCGAGATCATCGGTCATCCATCTTGCGAAGGCGGCATCTCGAACGCGACACATCTTCACATGGCGCGGCGCTACAACGGCGAATGGATTCCCGCCGATGGGAATCTTCCCTTCAACCTCGATGGCTGGGTTTCCAGCGGTGATGGGATTCTCTACAACGGCTGGCTCACCCGCGGCACCACCGTCCTGCAAGCGGAAGAGGGTGTGTTCGATGGGGTAAATCAGATTTCAAGGTGAGGGCTTTAACACAAAGGACACAACGGACACTAAGAAAATCTGAGGAACGGCTATTCACTCATCAGTTATCCAAACTTGGTGCACTTCGTGTCCTTCGTGTTTAATGGGTTTTTCATACTCACGGGTATAATCCCCACCGTGAAACGCATACTCATTATTTCGACTCTCACAACCTTGATGCTTTCTTCATGCGGCGGTAATAACTCCACCTTATGGGGACAATACCAAACCCCGACCCCCATCGGCGGAAACTCGTTTATCGAATTGCCGGAGACAGGCACCACACCGACTGAATTCATCGCCACGGATGTGACTTCCGCGCCACCGACGACATTCGCTACCGCGACGCCGACTCCGTTGTCGAGCGCGTTCGTCACACAGCCGGCGAGTTCAACACCGACGGAGATTTTGACCCCCACACTTTCCGGCGCGACGATTCTGTATTACGCCCAAAACGGCGATTGGCTTCCCGCTGTGGCGAACAGGTTTGGGGTCGACATGACCGAGATCACCTCGCCGAAAATTCTCCCCGAAAACGGATACCTCGATACAGGCACCTTGCTCATCATCCCAGATCGCCTCGATCGATCTGTGCCATACACGCCCAACCTGCAATTGCTTCCCGACAGCGAAGTGGTGTTCTCGACCAGCGCGTTGGATTTCGATATTGCAGGCTACATCAGGGACGCGGGAGGATATTTATCCACCTATCGCGAATACCTCGGCTCCACCGGCTGGATGACCGGCGCGGCAGAGTTCGAACGCACATCCTATGAAAACTCGATCAACCCGCGCTTGTTGCTTGCCATCTTAGACTTCGAAGCGCGCTGGGTGCGGGGCCAGCCAGTGGATGATTTTCATAAAACGTACCCGCTCGGCTACGAAAATTTTCGCAACAAAGGGATGTTCCTGCAATTGGCGTGGGCGATCAATCAATTGTCCACGGGCTACTACGGTTGGCGCGCAGGGACGCTTACCGAACTTAACTTCCGAGATGGAACAACCTATCGGCTCGAGCCGTCTCTCAATGCCGGCACGGTTGCCATCATGTATTATTTCTCGCAGTTACACAGCCTGAACGAATGGCTGAGGATCATGGATCAAACGAGTGGATTCCCATCGTTCTATGCAAACATGTTTGGCGACCCGTGGTCCCGGGCGGAGGCGGCTGGTACGATCTTCCCGCCTGCGCTGACCCAGCCGGAAATGGTTCTGCCTTTCGAGGCGAACACGAACTGGGCGTTCACCGGCGGTCCGCATAGCGCGTGGGGAAGCAATGGCCCGCTTGCCGCGTTGGATTTCGCTCCCGCCGCCGACAAAAGCGGTTGCGCCGTTTCAGACAAATGGATTCTCGCCATGGCGTCCGGGCTCGTTGTCCGCACGGGGAATGGAATCGTCGTGCTCGACCTCGACGGCGACGGAAGCGAACAAACCGGCTGGAACATTTTGTACCTCCACGTTGCAAACCGCGGAAAGGTTGCGCTCGGCGAATGGGTGGAACAGAACGAGCGTATCGGTCATCCCTCGTGTGAGGGCGGCATTTCGACGGGAACGCACACGCACGTCGCGAGAAAATATAACGGTGAATGGATCACCGCCGCGGGACCGATCCCCTGGGTGATGAGCGGTTGGACCGTGATCGACGGCGAGAAACCATATCTGGGCAAACTCGTAAAGGGGAATCAAGTGATCACCGCCGATGTCTATGGTCAGGCTAAATCGCTCATCGTTCGCAAAGATGATGATGATTGAAAATCTGTTTAACCACAACGGACTCAAAGGTCACGAAGTAAAACCAAACCTCATCTCTTCCTTTGTGATCTTCGTGTTAAAAAAAGGAATCATCCTTTCTCTCCTGCTTTCCTCCTGCGCCCCGCGTGAACCAAACACTGCCATCGAAAACATGATCACGCCGCTCGCGCCGACGGGTATCCCCGCGCCTACTTCGGGCAGACCGCAATATCAACCCGGTGAACTGGTGGAATACATCGCCCAAAACGGAGACACGCTCCCCGCGCTGGCGAAGCGCTTCAACACCGCGGTGGAGGAGATCTTCGAAGCCAATCCCATCATCCCACGCGACGCGACCACCCTGCCCGTCGGTCTGCCGATGAAGATTCCCATCTACTACCTTCCGTTGTGGGGCACAGAATTTCAAAGCATCCCGGATCACGCGTTCATCAACGGACCCGCACAGGTCGGGTTCAACACAAGCGCGTTCGTCGCGTCTACCGACGGTTGGCTGAAAAATTTTCGCACCTACGCGGGAGGCGAACGCCGCACCGGCGCGGAGGTGGTGGATTACGTCGCGATGAATTACAGCATCAGCCCGCGCTTGTTGCTTGCCCTGCTCGAATATCAAACCGGCGCGCTCACGCAACCCGAACCCCCCGAAGAAAAATATCTGCTCGGTTTTCGCCGAACGTTTTACGACTCGCCCTACCTGCAACTTGTCATCGCCGCGAACACCTTGAACAATGGATACTACGGTTGGCGGAGCGGCTCGCTCATCGAATTTGAACTGACCGATCGCTCTCTCACGCGACCCGATCCCTGGCAAAACGCGGGCTCCGTTGCGATCCAATATTATTTTTCAAGACTTCATTCAGGGGATGAATACCTCGCCTCCATCGGACCGGGCGGGCTGGCTCGCACCTATTCGACTCTGTTCGGCGACCCGAGGCTGGACTCAACCATCGTCATCCCCGGCAGTTTGCAACAGCCCGAACTTCGCTTCCCGTTCCGCGCGGGCAATGTGTGGTCATACACCAGCGGACCGCACACCGGCTGGGGAACCGGCGAACCGTTCGCCGCGCTCGATTTCGCGCCAGCCTCCGACATCACCGGTTGTTACATCGTGGCGCGCGACATCTACGCAACCGCCATGGCAGACGGGCTCGTCGTCCGGTCGGATGTGGACGGTGTCGTGGTTGATCTTGACAAAGACGGCGATGAAAGAACCGGCTGGGTATTATTCTATCTGCACACAGCAACCGATTCACGCGTCACGGTGGGAAAAGAAGTGAAAGCCGGTGACCCGATCGGGTATCCGTCTTGCGAAGGCGGCTCATCGACGGGGACGCACGTACATGTGGCTCGGAAATACAACGGCGAATGGATTCCCGCCTATGGTCCGCTGGCTTTCAACCTCGAAGGCTGGGTCGCCGGTGGAACGGAAATTTCACGCGAGGGCACCCTCACCCGCGGCGCACAGACCGTTGTGGCTTGCGAATGTTCCGATTTTAGAACGCGCGTGGAATCGGAAGCGCGCTAATCGAGTCTTTACGAAAATTCAAGCGATAGTTCGATCTGCCTTGATGCAGTGCAACTGTGTCAATAATTTGGTTTCGCGATTCTACTATTGATCATTCCCCCGTCGTTGTCTGCCACACACCTTGATGGATTAATCGAGCATCCCCGCCGTCTTCCTCATCATAGATTTCATATTGCAAATCCATCGGGAAGGCTTGTTCGAGCATCGCGCTGGCGGGACAATATTTCGTGGCGGCAAGTTCGATCGAACGCAACACCGCGTCCTCGCTCACTTGTTTGCCGGTAACGACAAATGTAATCTCTGCACGCGTGAACACTTTCGGATATTCCGGCGAACGCGGACCATCGAACCGGACCTCGAACTTCGTGACCTGCTGGCGCTTCTTCTGCAAAATGGATATGACATCCATTGCCTGGCAACCGATCAATCCCAACGCCATCAGCTCCATCGGGCGGACTCCGCTGTCGTTGCCGCCCAGTGTCGATTCCGCATCCATTTGAATCGGGAAACCCGATGGTCCTGCGCCGACGAATTTCATTCCGCCTTCCCAATTGATCGAAGCCCTCATTATTCCTCCGTAATGATCGGTGTGACGTATTCTTCGAGCGTGCGCTTCTCGATGCCTCCCACCCACTGCAACCGAACTGTACCGCCGCGATCGATCACGTACGACGATGGAAGCCCAAGTGTCTTGAAAGCCTGCTCGGTTGCGATATAGGTTGGGTCGAGCCAGACGGGAAATGTCAGTTCAAAGTCCTTCACGAATTGAACGACATCTTCGGTTGGGTCGCCGTCATTGATCGCGATGATCGTGAAGCCGTCTTTCTGGTATTTTTCGTAGTATGCCTGCAAGGCTGGCATTTCCTGTTTGCACGGCTCGCACCACGTTGCCCATAAATTGACCAACACCACCTGTCCGCGATATTCCGCGAGCGAATGGGAAAGATCGTCCAAGCCGGTCAGAGTCAATTCAGGGGCGGGATAATTCACCAAGGCAGGGACAACCCGCACGTCGGCGCGAGGCGAGTTGTTTTGATACAAGTAGAAAGCGGAGCCAGCGATGAGTGAGAATCCTAATCCGATCAGAAGCAGGGGAATAAATTTCTGAAAGTTGCGGGGGGATCGAATTTCGGTCATGGCTTCGGCAAGTATACCCCGCGGACTGGAACGGGATAAAAATTCAGGATGAATGTCATGCGTTATATGATATTTGCCACTGGAAGGCGCTCGACTCACTGGTTAATATGCCACAATGGACTTTGACATTCACCGCCTGCCGGTATTTGCCGGCCTGCGCGAAGAACATATCAAATCGCTCGAGTCACTCATCGAATCGATCACATGTGATGCGGGCGATACGGTCATCCGTCAGGGTTCCCCCGCGAATCATTTTTATATCATTCTCAAAGGAAAAGTGCAGATTTCCTTCAAGCCTTACGACAGCAGTCCGATCACAGTTTCACACGTGGAGGAGGGCGGACTGTTCGGCTGGTCGGCTGTGATCGGAAGCGAACGGTACACCTCGTCTGCCATTGCCATCGAGCCGCTTGACGCGGTTCGGATTCGCGGGGACGAATTACGGAAATTGTCGGCTGAAAACCCCGAAGCCGGGCGGGAGATTTTGAACAGCCTAGCCGGCTCCGTCTCGGCACGTTGGAAGAACGCGCACGAAGAGGTGAGATTGATGCTCGAGAAGGGGATGAAATAACGCGTTGGGGCGGGGTTCCCCCGCCCCTACAAATTTTTTACGCCGGGTTCCTAAAAAACCTCAACACGAAATATCCGCCGACGAGGATCAGCACCGCGGGCCAGAGATATTCCAGCCAGCCGACCGCGTCCGCGTTGAGGAACGAACCAAAGACCAACAACACAACGCCGGGGACGAATGCCCAACTGCGTCCGCTTCCGCCGGGGAGGATGGCAACGAGGATGAATGTGATTCCCATTCCGAGGAAGAGGAAACTACCGCTGTCCACGCCCATCACTTCATCGAGTACGGCGATGATGCCCAGAGTGAGCATAATACCGGCAGGGATGATCGCCCACCAGCGGCTGGTGTCGGTGGCATAGACCCAGATGAACCCCGCGCTGATACCTGCGAAGAACACCAAGCCGGAATACGCGTCGAGCGGCGCGGGCAACAACGATGAAACCGAAAGCCCGATCAACGTGAACGCGGGGAATGCCGCCCACCAGTTGTTGCGATCGCGAATGAGCATGTAGAGGAAGAACAAGCCCACCAGTCCCCAAACAATTCCCCAGAAAATATCGCCGACATCCGAGATGATGTTCAGGTTTTCGAGAAAGATCAGCAAACCGCCGAACACCATCAAGATTCCGATCCACAAACGAGGGTCGTATCGTTTCATTTGATTCTCCTTGTTTATTATGTCATTGCGAGGGCGAAGCCTGAAGCAATCTCATCGAACCTGCAAACTATTGTTTGATGATGAGTCGAGATTGCTTCGCTCGGTTGGTCTCGATACACTTCTTACTTGATCAACACTCGCTCGCAATGACCTATGCTACTTAATTGTGATCGCGCCCAACCCGGCTTCGAGTGTGATCTCGGCGCGGTTCTGCGCGGAGTCGAAATTAGGCGATTGATAAAAGCCGGTCTCCGTTTGAGGGAAGCGGTTTGTATCCACGTTCAAAGAGATAACACTATCTCTGGCGCGGATGCGCGCCGCAGTCCCATCGGGGACGCGAATGTTGATCGAAGCCGCGCCAGCCTCCACGTCGAGAAGTGAAGCGCCGCGCGCGGGCAAGGTCAAATCGGTACTGCTCGCGCCGGTATTGAGTTCGATCCGCGTCGCCAGTACATCCTTCAGATCGATCTCCAGCCGACTCGCACCCGCATCGATCTCCAACGTGACGGGGACTTCTTGCGTGAGCCGATAACGCCAGACTCCCGAAGACGGACCGACAAATGGAATCATCGAGGGTCCCGCTTCGACCCGGACGTTCAGCCTGTCTCCGTCGAGGCGGCTATCGGTGTTCATCCCCATCGCGGACGAACCGACGATCGCCTGCCCAGCCGGCGCGCCTCCGCTGATGGAGATCTGCCCCGCGCCGTGTGCGAATTTGTAGCGAACGCTTTTCGCGGACTGCAATGCAAACGAAAACGTTTCATCGTCGCTGAGATCGGGTTTCCAGAACACGTTGAGGATGATCCAGCCGCCGACGAGGATCAACGCGAGCGGAAAGATGAAACTGAAAACGTTCGAGATGATGCCCCGCGCTTGCAGGAAGAACAACACGCCGAGCAGGACGAGGAACGAACCCCAAAAAATGTTAGCCCGTCTCATTCGAACCTCCCCTCCGCATCAAACCGCGCGCAAGGATGAACAACCCGAGCAGGATCAACAGGATCGCCACGCCGTATTCCCCGAGGAAATCAAGATCGCCGAGGAAGGTGCCGAAGACGAGGAATAACACCGCGCTGAAAACGATGGTTCGAAGCCCACTGCTCAGGTTACGACTTGTGTTTTCGCCCAGCAATCCCGTAAGGATGGTTCCAACACCGACAAAGCCGGGGATGAGCGTCCACATGTACGACCACGAGGCGTAATCGCCAACCTGGTCTTGATAGAACAGAATGCCGCCGATGCCCGCCACGATGGAGGCAGGAACCGCCATGCCGGGCGCACCGGTGATCAAGCCAAGGACAAGAATCAACACTCCCGCCGCGATGGTCCACATGGCGCCGGTCATGTTTTCGGTGAATTGTTGCAGTGAAGGGACTTGTCGCGTGGCAACCAGCCACGCGCCGATGGCGATCAACAGAACGCCGAGAAATAGGTTGGAACGGTTTTGTTTCATAGTGCATCTCCTCAGATGATTGATTACTGTCAGTATCTACGTTCTTTTGGCTGAAAAGTTTCCCTTCGCATTATGGACGAAGTCGTCATAATTTGCAATTGACAAAACTAACGAAATGGATGTGTCACCCTCCCGAAGAGCATCGGGACGATGTGAGGGAGCGGCTTTCGCGACCGAAAGGTCTCGCTTGTCAAGGTACAGATTCTTCGCTTCGCTCAGATTGACACACGCATTACAGCATCGCCTTCGCCAGTGACTCCAACCCGGCAAGGTCGTCCAGATCGAGCCATTGCAACATGACGCGTTGAAGCCCCGCTTCTTCCAACTCGTGAAGTTGCTCCCGCACCTGAGCCGGGTTCCCCACCACGATGCCGCGTCCGCGCAGTTCATCGAATGTCCGTTTTCGCGCGGCGATCTTTTCCTGCAACGCGGACTCGTCCTTGCCGAAGACGCAACCGGTCATCATCGAGCGCCGCACGGATTCGGGTTTCCGCCCTGCGGCGGTGAGCATTTCGCTGAGGCGCGTGTTCAAGGATGCAAATTCTTGCGCGGTGTGGAAGATGCAATTCCACTCTACGGCATACTTCACCACGTTCGCCATTGTCCGTTTGCCGCTCCCGCCAATCAAGATTTGCGGTCCTCCTTTTCGTTGGGGACGCGGCAGAAGTGTCGCGCCGCGCAGTTGATAATATTTTCCATCGAAGGTGACCGGCTCGTCGCTTTGAAGCAAGCGTGTGACGACTTCCATTCCCTCCTCGAAGCGGTCGAAACGCGGTTTCATATCCAGCAGGTTAAAACCAAACAGGTCGTGTTCACGATCCTGCCAGCCCGCGCCTAAGCCAAGAGTCAAGCGTCCGTTCGAGAGGTCGTCTATGGCGGATGCCATGCGCGCAGTCATTACGGGATGCCGAAACGAGAATGGCGTTACCAACGGACCAAACTCGATGCGCTTCGTGTTGTCGGCGAGCCAAGTTAATGAAGTCCATAACTCAAGCGATTCCAGATCGGGTGGATTCGAGTTCGTGAAATGGTCAGAACGATACAGCCCGACAAAGCCGAGTTCCTCAACCAGCCGCGCGATCTTTTGCCAGCGCAGCCATGTCAGTCCGTTTTGACCTTCGATCATGATGGCAATTTCGAGCATGTGTACTCCTTTTTAACACAAAGGACACGAAGGGCACTAAGGTGTAATCACTGAAAGGCAGATTGCGTGTCCATAGATTGTCTTATTTCACAAAACTTTTCGAGACCCCGAAGGGGTCAAATGATTATAGATCTTGGAATATCACGTTTCAACCCCGAAGGGGTGTCAGGGGTTGAAAATTATGCCATCCGTTTCGACAATGCTCAACGCGCCGCCTTCGGGATTTGGGAATCGGTTCGCGATATTCTAGAATCCTTCCATCTGTTTCGACAGGCTCAACACAGCGCCTTCGGGATTTGGGAATCGGTTCGCGATATTCTAGAATCCTTCCATCTGTTTCGACAGGCTCAACACAGCGCCTTCGGGATTGATCGTGCCTAGGAAGCCACCTTGGGCAACGCGTACCACTTCCCTTTTTGTTTGGGATGTTCAACTACGACAAGAATCTTTTTCGCGATCAATCCACTGATTGACCTCCCCAGCAATTCTTTCTTCCAGCCAAAGAGTTTCACCGCGTCGCCTTCGGTCGCCGCGCCGACGGATTCAAAATACAGTTCAAGCAATTTCGCACGCGCGGTGCCTTCGTTAATTTTGCGCGCCTGCTCAGGCAATGACGGGAAATGTCGCGGGACAATTTCATAGATGTGCGAATACTTCCACGCGCCTGCTTCCGCGACACCCACCGGCAGAATTTTGAAATCCGCCTGCAAAACTTCCAACGCTTTGTTGAATTCAGAATCTTTTGCGTTCGCCAGTTTCGCGGCTTTACGAAGGTCGAGCGTGTTCAGCGCGCCTTCGTTCAACAATGTTTCGTACACTTGTTTCGCAGATTGAGTCAACCTCCCCTCCTCGTACGCGAGCAGATAATCTTCATCGGGCGAGCCATAGTTTTCAGAGAGCGCGTAAAAATACGGCGCGACCTCGAGCGAGATCATGGTCGCTTTCTTGCGGAGGATTTTTGCGTAATACCAGATCTTTTTATCGAGTGCGCCGTCTTTCCATCCCCACGTGATGTGACCGGGGTCGTCATGCTTGTCGGCAACTGGACGATTCCCTGCAACGGCTGTCCACAACGAAGGCAGGTCAATCCTCTTGATGGGCCAGAAATAAACGAAGCCGCGCGCGTCTACGAACTTCAACGCCGAGGCGGGAGAGGCAAGCCGCTTTGCGGGAGGCAAGTTGAACGTCCGCGCGCGATGCGTTTGTAGTTTTTTCAAGTCAATGATGGGCATGATGTAATTTTAGTCCATCCTCTCAGATATGTCATTGCGAGCCTCTTCAGCGAGCGAAGCATTCTCCTCGTAACAAGGGATTGCTTCGTCGCGAAGAACAAAAGCGCTCCTCGCAACGACATACGGTTGTATAATCCTCCGTTATGAAAGTCCTGTTTATTTTTCTCGACGGAATCGGATTGGGCGAGAACAACCCTGAAACGAATCCGTTTGCGCGGGCGAAGATGCCGAACCTGAACGCGCTGTTGGATGGTCGATCTCTGCTGAAAGAGTCCGCGCCATTTGACGGGGAACACGCTTCGCTTCTCGCCATTGACCCTGCTGTGGGCGTGGACGGGTTGCCGCAGTCCGCGACAGGGCAGGCGATGTTGTTGACCGGGAAAAATATTTCGGCTGAGCTTGGTTATCACTACGGACCGAAACCGAATCCCGCAGTCGCCGCGTATTTGGACGGCGAGACGTTGTTTTCGAAATGCGTCGCCGCAGGGAAGCGAGCCGCACTGCTCAACGCGTATCCGCCGCGCTATTTTGACGGGATCGATTCGGGCAAGCGGTTATACTCGTCCATTCCGCTGGCAGTGACGAACGCCGGGCTGGAATTGTTCAGGCACGAAGATATGTTCGCGGGTCGCGCGCTTTCAGCAGATTTCACCGGCGAAGGCTGGCGGACGTTTCTCGGTTTCCCCGACGCGCCGATGATGGAGCCGCACGAAGCCGGGCGGAAACTTGTTTCTCTCGCGATGGAGTATGATTTTTCGTTGTTCGAATATTGGGCGAGCGATTACGCCGGGCATAAACAGCAAATGGAAACGGCGGTGGGGTTGATGGAGGTGTTTGACGGGGTGCTCGGTGGAATAGTGGAAAGTGGAAAGTGGAAAGAGGGGTTGGAGGAGGAAAGAAGAAAGAAGAAAGAGGAGTTGTTGGTGTTGATCACTTCCGATCACGGCAACATGGAAGATTTGTCCACGCGGAAGCACACGGGTGTACACGTCCCTGCGTTGGTGATCGGGAGCAAGCAAGCGCGCGAGGTGTTCACGCGCGAGATGACGGATCTGACCCACATCGCCCCGGCGATTTGGAGGATGGTGGGAGAAGAATGATCAAATCAAGAGGTAGGCACGAGACTAGAAGCATTGTGTTTTGACAGGTAAATTGCGTTGTGTATCACTACTCTTCGGTATCCGCTAACCCATGTTGTATAGCTAATACTGCCGCCTGGGTCCGATCCGAAACCCCAAGTTTGGCAAGGAGAGCGCTGACATAGTTGCGCACTGTACCCTCTGTTAAATGTAATTGCACTGCGATATCAGCATTGCTTCTTCCGCGCGCCAGCAACTGAAGCACGTCGCGCTCGCGGCTGGTCAGCGGGGGCAGATCGGGCAAAGGATAAACAGAAACGCGCCGGGCCATCTCGAATATTTTCCCCGCCACCGCAGGATCAACATGCGTGCGTCCCTGCGCCGTGCCGCGTATGGCTTCGATCAAAGCCTCGCGCGTTGCATCTTTCAAAAGGTAGCCATCGGCTCCCGCGCGAATGGCATCGAACACCCATTCATCGGCGTCGTAGGTTGTCAGCGCCAGCACATGCACATTGGGGAATTTGGCGCGAATCGCACGGATGGCTGCAATACCATTCATGCCCGGCATTTTCAAATCCATTAACACCACATCGGGGAAGTCTTGCTGAATCAATTCCAGCGTCTGCACCGCGCTCGTAACCGCACCGATTACTTCGATATCCGATATATCGCTTAGGATCGCACGCAGTCCTTCGCAAACCACCCATTGATCATCGCAAATTAGAACACGAATCATGTGATCTCCTCCAAGATCAATCGAACAGACGTACCTCGGGCGGGCGCGCTCTCGATGGAAAGTTCAGCGCCGATCATTTGGGCGCGCTCACGCAAGCCGGTCAGACCATAGCAGCCATTAGAGTCAACGGCGACGATGTCAAAGCCGCAACCGTTATCAGCCACTAACAGGGATAGATAACCATCCTTGCGCTCGAGTTCGACTCGTAAATGGTTGGCGTGACTATGCTCCACCACATTAGCAATCGCTTCCTGCGCCACACGATAGAAACATTGTTCAACTTCTTCCGGGATATCCTCAATCTCATCCGGAATACGTACCACCGCTTTCAGAAGTACGCGCGCCTCGGCAGACTCCACCAGAGCGCGGATCGCAAGCGTCAGTCCGAGGTCTTCAAGCGGGGCAGCACGCAGGGCGCGGATGGCTCTACGCGTCTCGTGCAATCCATCGCGGGTTGCGATCAGTGCTTGCTCTAAAATTTTCCGGGCGCGAAGTGTATCTTTTTGCCAAATGGTCTTCAGAGCTTCCAGTTGAACAGCGATCTCGCTGAGCGAGTGGGCCAGCGTGTCGTGCAGTTCGCGAGCCAGGCGGTTGCGCTCGTGACTGAGGGTCAGTTTCTCAACGGCGGTCGAGTAGTGAACCAGGCGGGCGTTGGCTTGAGTCAGGGCATCGCGCTGGGCACGCTGGGCATTCGCCAGCCGCACTACCAGATAACCGATAAGCATGAACATCATGGTCCGCAACACAAGTACTTCAAGGAGCAGGGAGGCAACCGCACCGGGTCCCGGATTCGCCGTTGCAAGATAGAGTCCAAGGTGCAACAGCCCAGTGCCCGCCGCAAACGCCGCAACCGCGCCGAAACTGTATTGCCAGCCTGTCACGATAAGAGGAGGCAGAAGAACCAACACCAATTCCCATTGACTAATCGTACTGACTGAGCGCGTCAAGCCGGTGCGCGAATCTAACCAGACAAAGAGGGCGTTTCCCACAAGGGGTCCCGCTGAAGCGACAACGATGGCAAGGGGTAGATAAGCCTTGCTTAACCAACGGTGAAAAACCGGCAAAGATAAATAACCCGCAAGCAACAGCGTTTCAACGAAAGCGAGCGCTCTGTAAGGCTGGAGATTCTGACCCAGAGTCAGTTCAGTGGCAATAGCCACAAGTTGGATCAACAGCCGTATGCCCAACAACAGACGAAAGGAGGACAAGAGTCCGGGTTCCAACATCGTACGTTTCATAGGGTGATGATAGCACACTCGCCATCCATCCATCACTGATACGCGTCATGACGACTCGGTGACCGGTGTCATGGAATAGGAATGACGATGGCGACTTCCATTACAGGCGATATTAAGGCACAATGACGAATGTCAAAATCCTATTTTAGAGGAGCGCAGATGCAAACCAAATATTACGTATTCGTACATACGCCCGGACCCAACTGGCTTAGCGGCAAACCCATCACTGAACAGCGTCTCGCGGGCCATTTTCAGTACATGACGCAACTTGAAGCCGATGGAAAACTGGTTCTGGGCGGAGGCTTTCTAGACGGAAGCGGCGCGATGGGTGTATTAATCGCTGATAGCCAGGCGGAGGCTGAGGGTATTGCCCGGAATGATCCAGCAGTGCGCGAACAAATCGTGATAGTGACAGTACATCCATGGTTTGTAACCGTGGGCGGTTCGATTGAAACTTCGCAGGGACGGATAGAAGTGGACTGCCATGCGATTTCGCAAGGCGGCTGAGGTTAATGGCGCTCCCGCGCCTTAGATTGCAAGATGAGAGGATCATTGCGACGATGACGATGCACAACAATATGGACAATCCTATCGCTTACGGACGCACTGCCGAAATCTATGTGTGGGAACAGGGACAGATACTGAAGTTGTTTTACGATTGGGTAGATCGGGAAGCCGTGGAACACGAAGCACGCGTTGCTCGCGCCGTCCATGCCGGCGGGTTGCCCGCCCCTACAGTTGGTGAAATCATGCGCGTGAATGACCGCTGGGGTTTGATCTACCAGCGCGCAGATGGTGATCCCATGTGGCAAGTTTTATCGCGCAAACCTTGGCGCGTGATTCGATACGCCCGCCGAATGGCAGAACTCCATGCCCAGATTCATACCCACCCCGCTCCACAAGAAGTCCCTTCGCAGCGACAGAAACTGGTAAACAAAATACGATCCGCCGTGCCGCTACCCGCCCCTCTGCGGTCCAAAGCATTAGCCGCACTTGACACCCTGCCAAACGGAAATGCTTTGTGTCATGGCGATTTTCATCCGTTCAACATTCTGATCTCCCCGCGGGGCGAAACGGTCATTGACTGGATAGATGCGGCTTCCGGTAATCCGCTGGCGGATTTGGCGCGTTCGAGCGTGCTTGCCCTAGGCGCGGTGGAAACGGGTCAAATCGGAGGCGCGTTACCGGGGTTTATTGTGCGGTTATTGCATTCCGTTTACCTTTCTCATTACTTCCGTCTGCGGCCCGGCAGGCAGGAGGAATACAAACGTTGGATACCCATCGTGGCCGCCGCCAGAGCCAGCGAGGGCGTTCCAGAGATCGAATGGCTGATAGCCAAAGCGGAAGCAAATCTTCGTGATAACTGAAAACCCGCTCAGAATGGATTCTTGAGGCAATTATGGAATCTCAAACAACTTCGACTTCTTTACGCGATCGTTTTGGAGCATTACTTCGGAATAACCGGGGCATCATTTTTGCTGAAGTACTTCTAATCGTGTTTGTGGCGCTTCGAATACGAAACGGACTCTTCCTACTCCTGCTAATCGGCTGGCTCTCCTTGTGGTTGCGCAGATTCGGATGGCGAACAATCGGCTTAAGCGCCCCTCCAAGTTGGTTGAAAACTTGGATCTTGGGAATTGGTCTCGGCGTTCTCTATCAATTGTTTTCCCTTGGGATACTCGTTCCAATTCTTCATCGACTAACAGGCGAACCATTAAACCTTGCGCAGCTCGCGCCCCTGCGCGGCAATTTTGTTTTGCTGGCTATCTCGTTGATTGCATCTTGGACTGTAGCCGCGTTTGGTGAGGAGATGGTGTTTCGCGGCTTTATTTTCAACCGGCTGGCAGACCTATTCGGGAACAATATAGCAGGCTGGGGAGTCGCCCTCATAGGAAGCGCCCTGCTCTTTGGGTTTGGTCATCGCTATCAAGGACTGACCGGCATTTTTGAAACGATGATCTCCGGCGCGGCTTATGCCGGTTTGTATCTGGCAACCAAAAGAAACCTATGGCTATCTATTATCGTCCATGGTATTGTCGATACTGTCGGTTTTGGATTGATCTTTCTAGGTCTCTATCCATGAAAAATTTGCGCTTATTCTTTGGAAGCATACTTGTTATGTCAATTGCCTGTTCTTTACCGGCGCGCGACAAGCCCATCCAAATCACACCCACTAACCCATCCTTCGAACCGCCGAACACCGAGAGTATTCCATGCGCTGAATTAGGCGGGCTGTGGACTGGAGGAGAAGCAACCGCGCGTCCTGGCGGAAACGGCTACAATGTATCGAACTGCGTCCGATCTCGTCCCATGAAACATGCTGAGATGATCAAGCCTGCCGAACGCGATGCGAAGCGTTGGGGCGAGGCACGTTGTAACGACGGCACACCGTTTGGTTTCTCGTTGCAATTATCACCTTCAGGTCAAAGTGATGAATGGCTTGTCTATCTCGAGGGCGGTGGATTCTGCGATGACAGTGCCCTGCCCTGCTCCGAACGAGGCAAACGACTCAGTTCCACACCACCCGCCGACGATCGTGCGCAAACAGAAATAAAGCAGACCGGTATCTTCAACCGCAATCCCTCGGCCAATCCTGATTTTTACGATGCGAATATCGCCTTCGCCTATTATTGTTCCAGCGACGGGTGGAGCGGTGGGACCACAGAAAAACGACCCACGCAGGCGGATCCACAGGGTTGGTACTTTTCCGGTCACACAAACGTGCGCGCGATGATCGAAATCCTCATCGAGCGTTATGGGTTGGACGATTCCGATTCACGCACACGCCTTCTCTTCGCTGGATCGTCAGCGGGCGGAATCGGTGTTGAGGTGAACGCGAATGTACTAGCACAATTGCTTCCCAACGCCGCGTCACACGGACGTTTAAAACTACTTGATGATGGAGGCTTCATCACTGATTTTGAAGATCCACTCTACCGTCCGGGCGACGCGGAAGTTTCCCTCCGTGAATTGATCGTCGCCGCGTATGATTTTTGGGGAGCGAGTCTAAATCCCCTATGTGAAGCGGCGCAAGAGCAAGCAGGCGAACACCCCGGGCGATGCTTTCTTAGTGCAGTGGTCTATCCATACATCACCCATGAGCCACCTGAAGGATACGGTTTGCCTCTACTGATTCAATATTCTGCTATTGATGATTTCGCTTTGAACCTGCACGGGATTGACAACCCTAACGATCCGGCCGATGCCGCGGCGTTGGAACGCTGGCGCGCAGATACGCTATCTGAGTTGGAAAATATCGATTGGGTATTCTCCGGCGGGGACCGACGGTATCACACCATCCTTCCAAGTGATGAAAAAATTCGAATAGGACCGAACGGCAAAACCTTTCTGGATGTGCTGGGACACTTTTGGGATGGCAATGCTCCTATGCAAATTATCTTCGGCAATCCTTAAGCGACTTTCACACAAACCTCATAAACACCTGATTGGCGAGCAGGCGGGCGCGGTTGGTGAGCCTTAAGACTTCCGAAGTCTCTAAGACTTCGGAAGTCTGCATTTCAACCAACTCCAACTTCAACAATTCGTCAATTTCTTTTCCATACGCATCGCGCAGGGAAGTTCCAAAGCGATTCGCAAATTCAACTTCGGAAATGCCTTCATGCGTCAGGCGCAAGCCGGTCATCATGAATTCGGACATGTCGTCTTGGAGGGTTTGTTTGTGGTGGTTGACGGCGGCGGGAGAGAGGGGAAATGGGAGAGGTGTACTTCGTACCGCGTACTGTGTAAGCCGTTCTATGTAGGTTCTGATGCGCAGGACGTTGGAGTAACGGTAGCCGTGTGCGTATCCGTGTGCGCCGGCGCCGAAGGCGAGGTAAGGAAGCGAACGCCAGTATTGGAGGTTGTGACGGCAAGCAAAGGATGAATTATCAAGGATGAAGGATGAATTTTTGTCGAAGGCTTCATCCTTCACCATTCCACCTTCAACCTTTTTTTCTTTCGCCCAATTGGAAATTTCATATTGAACATATCCATTGGCTTCGAGAGTCTCACTCGCCCATTCATACATTTCCGCCGCAAGATCGGGAT
Source organism: uncultured Anaerolinea sp. (assembly GCA_964591425.1). Classification (GTDB taxonomy): domain Bacteria; phylum Chloroflexota; class Anaerolineae; order Anaerolineales; family Villigracilaceae; genus Defluviilinea. The sequence continues at coordinate 8,668 of CAZQES010000016.1, read as the reverse complement.
CGGGCAGAGGCAATAATCCTTTTGCAGACCAGCGTCCGAATGGCGTGCCGTGTTCGAGGGTCAACGCGTAAGCGGAGATGTGTTCCGGGTGCAGGTCGAGAATCCGCTTGACGGTGGTTTGCCACGTTTGCAAAGTCTGTTCGGGCAAGCCGTAGATGAGATCGAGGTTCAGGTTATCGAATCCTGCCTTGCGGGCAGAGGTCACGGCTTGAATCACGTCGAAGAAGTTGTGAGTCCGCTCTAACATGCGGAGCTCCTCCGTATTGGCTGATTGCACTCCGAAACTGATGCGGTTGATTCCGAGAGAACGCAATTCAAGCAAATCAGTAAAAGAGCAAGTGCCAGGGTTGGCTTCGATGGTGATCTCCGCGTCGTCGGTCAAGGTAAAGTTGGCGCGAATGGTTTTGAAAATGGATTCAAATTGTTTTGGAGTTAATAGTGAAGGCGTCCCGCCACCGAAGAAGATCGTGTGCGCTTTGGTCTCGATACGCCGTTCGCTATCGCTCACGGCTACTCGACCAACGTAATCTAACTCTTTGCACAACGCATTAACGTACGCGGGGATCATTTCTTCCTGTCCTGCGTAGGTGTTGAAGTCGCAGTAGGCGCAGCGATGTGTGCAAAAAGGGATGTGGAAGTACAAAGAAACTGGAGATTTGAGATTTGGCATAAAGTTGTGACTTCACCCTAACCCTCTCCCTCAGGGAGCGGGGACTCGGCGCGGCGAGGAAGACCGATAAGCAATGCGATCGGTCCTAAGATCAATAACCACATCGCAACACCAAGCCCGAATTGGTCGGCGAGGAAGCCGATGGCAAGCGGGAAAAATTTGGCGATTGGCGTAGTTACCGCGCCGATCGCCATGATACTGGCGGATTGACCGGGCAGGCTGGAGTATAACCGTCCCTGCAGGATGGAATACCAGCCAGTGTTGAACAAGTTTACGAGAATAACGAAAATCAATTTGGGGATGAAACCCGGGATGAGCAAGAACCCTGCAAAAGCAAACAATTCAACGAGTGCGGTTCGGCGCAAGAATTGAATCGTGTCCTTTTGGCGGTCAACGAGGGGGATGAAAAGAAAATCGGTGATGAGCCCCATGGCTAGCCAGACTGTGACCGCAATCCCCGCTTGTGTTTGGGTGACGCGACCGACGTCTACAAAATACAAGGCGAGGAAACTGAACAATACGTCGAGCATCAAGTCCGCAAATTCGAGGAGCAAAAGCCAGCGCCAGACTTCCCTTCGTTTCAACGCGGAAAAGGCGGCGCGAAATCCATCGAAGACGATTTTGAAAGAGGGAAACGAAGGTGATGAATCTGAATCGTGCGGTAAAAACTTCCACGCGACTAGCAGGCAGAAAGTCGAGATCGATGCGAGTAAGGCGAATGTCCCGCGCCAGCCGAGTCCGAGATAGACGAAGAGTCCTAGGAGGATCGGGCCCATCAAAACTCCGAGGGAACCGGCAAACGTCCAGCGCGCCATATTTTGTTCGTGGCGATTCGTATCCGAGTCCATGAGATTCGCTTGCGAGAGATTCACGAATGCGCCGGAGGAAGGGTTGAAGAGAACGAAAGAGGAAAGAAGAAAGATGAACGAGTAACTCGCGCTGGTCATGAACAGCGAGACGGTGAAGAGGCCGCCGCCGATGAGGATGAGCGCGCGCCGCCGCCACACGTCGCCAAGCACGCCGATGAACGGATCGATCAAGGCGGCGATGATGCCCGGCACACTGAGAAGCAATCCGATTTGTGTGTAGGTGAGGTTGAGGTCGTCGCGGATGAGCGGTGTTGCAACTTCGCTGACGCCAAAGACAAGTTCGTCGAGGAATTCGATGAGGAGGTAGATTGGTGTCACGTTCGAGGTTTCAAGAGTCAGGGATTTGTGAGACGGACGCGGGCGATGAGTACGGGAGGGATTTCGTTAAATTTGCCTCCCCATCCGAGGGTGCTGACTTGAGGATGGTCCGGTTCAAACGCGCGTTCTTCAAAACCGTCGAGGATAAATCCGTTTTGGAAGGCGGCGTTCATGTAATACCGAAGCGGACGGTGGAAATAGAGTTGCGGTTTAGACTGGTTGCGGAGGGCAAGTCCCTTCGATTCGAACGGAGTCATGTAGCGCGAGGTCTTTACCGCGTAGCGCGTGTGGATTTCGCCATCGTCCCATTCTTCCGCCATCAGCGCGGCGGAGGGATTGTTGAACGCGGGATGCATCAACGAAAAGACAAAAACTCCGTTCGGCTTGAGGAGTTTTCGTAGTGCGCGAAACAGCGGTTCGATCTCAGGCATGTCGAAGAGCGCCATGTTGGAAATGGCAGAGTCAAATGTTTGGTTGCCGAGGGAGAGGAGCTGTGATTCGTTGGTCGCGTCAAGGACGTAGTATTGAATGCGTTCTGCGGATTGCTTACTTCGTATTTTTGCTTTTTCGATGAGGTTGGCGGAGAAGTCGAAGGCGGTGACGCGGCATCCGAGCGCGGCGATGCGGCGCGAGGCGAGTCCGTTTCCGCAGGCGATGTCGAGGATGTGCGAATCAGGTTGAGGGTCCAAAAAGGAAGCGAGTATGGGCCAGCACAGAACGTTGAAGAAGTCGTTGCCTTCGTCGCCCATACGTGAGTCCCAGTATTCGGCGTTCGCGTCCCACGCTTCGCGGGAGAATTGGTTGGAGTCTTGTGTTGTCATGGACTGATTTAACCATAATTTCAGCCACAGAGTATGCAGAGAACATTGAGAAATCTCTTTTTTTCTCTGTGCCTTCCCCAAATTGCCGAAGCAAAAAGGTTGACATTCAGCGGCATCGTAGTATAACTGCCGCAACAGAGTCTATTCGTAGGCGCTTCGTCCGTTACTCAGGGATACATCCTGTGGAATCGGCTTGAAGTGAAAAGTTCGTGCCTGCGGATGGGTTCTTTATGTTTTTAATTCTGTGGAGGTGTGAGTGAACGCGACGTTGAAACTGGGAGAGCATTACATTTTCGATCTCTCCGACTGCAACCCTGAGATTCTCATGGACAGCGATAGGTCGTATTCGCTGTTTGCGCAAGCCGTGCGCGAAAGCGGCTTGACGGTTGTGGATGAGGGCTTTTACAAGTTCAGCCCTCACGGCTTTACCTGTTTTTTGCTTCTCGCAGAGTCGCACGCCAGCCTGCACGCGTGGCCCGAATACGGTTATTGCGCGATCGATATTTTCACGTGCGCCATCGGCAAAGATATGATGCCGCTCATCCAGCGGATCAAAGACGCGTTCGGCGCGGATGATTTCGCGCTCCGCAAACTCGACCGCGAAGCGTCTGTCGAAGCCGTGGCCACACCGATGGTTGCGTAAATATTTTTACCGCCAAGCCCGCGAAGACCGCAAAGAAAACCCTTTAATAATCTTGGCGTATTTTGCGATGAGTTTTTGTATTTACCAATTTAGGAGTCTATGAGCATCTGGTTCACCGAGGAATTACATCCGTATTACCGCAAGGGGATCCGCATCAAACGAATCCTTGCCGACGAGCAAACGCAATACCAACATTTGCAATTCGTCGAAACAGAATTTTTCGGCAACGCGATGATCCTCGACGGAATCATCCAACTCACCGAGCGCGATAACATGGGTTATCACGAGATGATCGTCCACGTGCCGATGCTGGCGGTAGGAAAACCAAAGCGCGTGCTGATCGTCGGCGGCGGGGATGGCGGGTCATTGCAACAAGCCTTGCGATACGAATCGGTGGAAGAAGCGGTCGTCTGCGAACTGGATCAACGTGTGGTGGACCTGTCGCGCGAACATTTCGCCGCTTCTTTCGGGGACCCGTGGGCTGATTCGCGTGCGCGGCTGATCGTACGGGACGCGTTCGCGTACCTCGAGGAGCATCCCGGTCAATTCGATGTGATCATCTCCGACACTACCGACCCCATCGGCATGGCAGAGCGCTTGTTCTCGGATGAGTTTCAAAAACTGATCGTGCGCGCGCTCGTCCCCGGCGGAGCCGCGGCAACGCAATGCGAGCAACCGTTCTTTGACACCGAACTCATCAAACAGATCTATAAATCGGCAAAAGAAAAAACAAAAAATCCCGCGTATTACTACGCCAACATCCCCACCTACCCCGGCGGCGGGATCGGCTTCATGTACGTTTCCGATACGCCGTGGGAAAACGGATTGAAAACACCTTATCCGCCCGGGGAAAACAAATACTTGAATCCTGAAATTCATACGGCGGCGTTCGCCCTGCCGGAGTTTTTCAGGAAAGAATTGTATGGATAGTCTGATTACCTTACATAATGCTTTTGGGACGCAGAAAAACGCTGATTTTCGCTGATTTAAAAAGAAAAATCTGCGTTTTCAGCGTGCATCTGCGTCCCGATTTTGAAAGTGTAAGGTAATCAAACGGATAGTTCAGATTGGAATCTCAGGTTGGTGATTTTCAACACGACAAGATTGTGATGGAAAATCCCGCCGATTGGCGTACAATTATCGTGTGAATGCAATTCGTCACACCACATGGGCGGAGGTGAAAATTTCAAAAGCGGGGGTTTTGCGGGTATTCCAGATCGTTTCGCTCACCGCGATGTTGTTGTTCCCCCTTTCGGCTCGCGCAGAGACGTTTCCAACCCAACCCGATTCTTCGAACAACGCGGCATTTTCCAGTATAAGCCTGTATCCAAACATCGAAACCGCCGGCGTGGTGGTCACCGGGACTGGTTTGCCCGCCACGGCTCAACTCCTCTATCTGGCAAGCGGAGAGACCGCGTGGAGAACCGGTCACCCACTCGCGCGCATCGACGATGGCAGGCTGGTCGGGAGTTTGTTCGGGCTTGCGCCTTCCACTTCGTACCAGGTCCGGGTATCAGACGGGTCAACCGAAATCGGAGGTGCGTTCACAACTCAACCGGATGAACTTCCGTTCGCGCCGTTGACAACCCTGCACGTCAACGCGAACGCGCTCCCCGGTGGAGACGGTTCCGCAGGCGCGCCATACCGAACGATCCAAGAAGCGGTGAATCGAGCAAGTCCCGGCACGCAGGTATTGGTCGCGGACGGAATTTACAAAGAAACGATCTCCTTCCCAAATTCGGGCAACGTCAACAACTGGATACAAGTCAAAGCCGCAGGCAATGGCGCAATTCTGGATGGTTCCGAGACTCTTTCGGGCAATGTCTGGCAACCCGTGGAAGGGAAGAGTAACGTATGGTTTACGCGCATCGGCGGCGCCATCGGCTATCTCGGGCGCGACGGAAAACGCTTTTATCAATACAACGATTTGAACGGGCTGAACAACAGCGCCGGTCACAACAATGTGACCGTGCGCGAGGGTTGGTTCTTCGAGGCAAGCTCGATGAGACTGTACGTCCGTTCACAGGACGACCCCAACGCGCACATCTGGCAAGCGCCGCGCCTCAACCACGCGTTCGATGTGATCGCCCGCGACTGGATTTGGATCGAAGGTTTCGAGATGCGCTTCTACGGCACATCCACGAATGGATGCGGCGTGTGCACGCTCAACGCCTCGCATTTGGTGATCCGCAGAAATCGCATCCACAACATGCAGTTGGGGATCTTCGTTCAGTGGAACGGTGCGGATTCTCAAGGCAATGACACGCGAATCGAATTCAATGAAGTATTCGATACTCCGGCGGCAAGTTGGGAATGGAGCGCGATCAAAAACGGACCGATGGAGGGCACCGGCATCATTGTACGCGGTCATATCGGGGCGATCGTGCGCGGCAACGAAGTGCATCACACGTTCAACGGAATTTACGTCGGCACGTCGGGCACGGCGGCTGAAAATCCCGCCATCGCGTTCGACGCTGACATTTATAACAACCGCATCCACAACATCGGCGACGATGGTCTGGAACCCGAAGGCGCGTGCATCAACGTTCGCTTCCGCAACAACCTCGTGGACGGCACACTGGCAGGCATATCGCTCGCGCCGATCACGTTCGGTCCCGTGTGGGTGACGCGTTCGGTGTTCGCAAATTTCACCAGCAAGGCGGTGAAGTGGGACAGGAACTCGGACGGCGTTGTGTACTTCTATCACAACACCAGTTGGACCAACTCGCCCGACGCCAGCGGCATGGAACTCATCAGCCCGGTGAAAAACACGATCTTGCGAAACAATATTTTTCAAGTGAACGGATTTTCGATCACCGAAAAACCCACCGGCTCGATCAACAACGATTGGAACTTCAACAACTGGCACAGCACGCGCACATCGAGCAGTCCGCATTTTAAATGGGAAAACGTCAACTACGACCGGATCAAAAATTTATGCAACGCGGTAAAACTCGAATGTAACGGATACGACACCGCGCCGGGGCTGGTCGATCCGGGGGGCGGCAATTTCACACTGCTTGCCTCCAGCCCAAATGTAAATCGAGGCGTGCCCATCCCTGGCATCAACGATTCGTTCAGCGGTTTCGCGCCGGACGCCGGCGCGTTCGAGTTGGGAGTTTCCCTCACACCGACCCCAACCTCGTCGTCAACTCCAATCCCAACTTTCACTCCAACGTTGACCCCGCTTCCTCAAACACAAATTCCCACGCCGACCCCCTCCATCACCCCCTTCACGCCGTTCCCCACCACTGGATTACCGCCGACTCAGACCACACCGAGTCTGACTCCCTTCCCGGTCGATTCACCTCCGACGGTGTTGTCTGTCTCGCGCATGGACGCGTCTCCCGCCACTTCAGCGGTGATCCGATTCCGCGTCGCGTTTTCAGAAAATGTGACCGGGGTGGATTCCTTCGCACCGATCGTTGACTTCGCGTTGAACGTTACCGGCGTCAACGGCGCTTCGATTGCGGGTATTACTGCCGAGTCTGCCGCGAGTTATATCGTGCAAGTGAACACCGGCGCGGGCAATGGGACCATTCAACTTTATGTGCTGGACGATGACAGCATTCGCGACTCAGCAGGTCAACCGCTTGGCGGAGCAGGCACCGGCAATGGAAATTTCTTGAATGGAGAAATTTACACGATCAACAAACCTGCGCCAGCTCCGCTTACTGCTATTTTCAAGTCGGTTGGCTCGAACGATGGCTGGGTGCTCGAGTCGCAAAAGACCAGCGAAACCGGCGGGACGCGCAACGCGTCGGAAGCAGCGTTCGTTCTCGGCGACGACAACCGCGACCGGCAATATATTTCCATCCTGCAATTTTCTACCTCTTCGTTACCCGATAATGCTGTAGTGACCAAAGTGACGTTGATGATTCGAAGCCAGAAGTACACCGGGACGAATCCTTTCACCACGCACGGAAATATCTCTGTCGATATCAAGAAGGGTTACTTCGGCTCGTCGGGGTTGATTGGGGTCAACAGCCTCGATCGCGGAGATTTTCAATCGCCAGCCAGCCAGAACAACGCAGGCATCATCTTGAATAACCCGGTCACCGATTGGTATTGGACCGTACTAGACCCCTCCGCTTTGCAATTCATCAACCTGACCGGCGTGACGGAGTTCCGCCTGCGCTTCCAACTCGGCGATAATGCCGACCGCGGCAACGATTGGATTCGGTTTTATAGCGGGAATTACAACTCCTCGACCTCGCACCCGATGTTACAGATCGAATAATACGTCCCGTGAAAACAAAACTCCGGGTGTGCCCGGAGTTTTTCTTCGATCCTTACGTCGTCGCCTGCTCCATTGCTGGAGACCGCCTTGCCATCAAGAAGGCGAGCGCGAACCCGGTGACGTACATCCAAATGGCGTATAAACCGGGGATGATCGCCATTTCGTTGTTATTCAAAAGCGTGAGCGCGACCGTGATGGACACGGTGGAGTTTTGCAAGCCGGTCTCGATGGCGATGGTCATCGATTGGACGTAATCGATACCCAGCAATTTCGGAACGTAATATCCAACGATCAACGAAGCGACATTCAAAGCGATGAAAGCCGGGGCAAAGCGCGGTCCGTCCCGCACGATCACATCCCAATTTTGGATGATGAGCGCGAGGATGACGAGAAACAGGAAAGCCGCGGCGAAGATCTTCGACCAGCGTTTGCTGTTCTCGGCGAAATCCGGTTTCCACACGCGGATGCCCATGCCGAGCAGGGTGGGAATGATCGTGATGACTGCCACCTGTATCATCGTGTCTGCCACTGGAAAATCAATATCCAACGCGCCTGTGCCATACATGGAGTAGGCAATACTCAAACCAAAGGGAATGGTCAGGAACGCCAGCATGTTGGTTATGGCGGTGAGCGTGACGCCGAGCGCGCGGTCGCCATCGCCCGCATGGATGATGAGATTCGAGGTTGCGCCATCCGGCGAAACGGCTAACAGGATCAGGCTGATGGCGTACACAGCCGTCAACCCGAAGATGCCCGCCACGGCAAACCCAAGCAACGGCAGGAGCACCATTTGACAAAATAACCCGATGAACACCGGCTTCGGTTGTGTGAAAATGCGGCGGAAATCTGCGACGGTCAACGTCATACCCAACGTGATCATGATGATGAAGATCGCGAGCGGGAGGATTACACTTGATATGACACTCTCTTGCATGGCTGGTCTCCTTGAATTGTGAAAGGCTGGGAGTCAACTTCAACCCGATTGACCTTTAAAACACCAAATCGGAGAATAGGTGTCGGAATTGATCGCGCGATCCCCGCTTGACGCCGTGCTAAGAAAGTGTTTTAAAAGTCATGTTGCGACGATTTTGAGCATGCGCCGGATGC
>CAZQES010000015.1:0-36718 GCA_964591425.1 uncultured Anaerolinea sp. | reverse complement strand
CCTCACTGGGGGACCAGTCAACTGTATTTGCCCCGCCAATGCCGAGGCTGATGCCCTGAATCGTTATTTAGTCTATTTGATGGGTACAGCATTCGGCCGCTCGGACAAAGTCTTAATAAAAGAGAACCGGATCACATTTCGATTAGGCTGGCTACGACAAAACTTTCCTCAAGCGAAGATCATTCATGTTTATCGCGATCGGGAGTCTCAGTGGAAGAGTATTGTCCGCCGCTCTCAAGCGTATTTCCGCACGGAGGATGTTGGCCAAGATAGTGTAACATTTAACGGTATGAGTATTGCTCGCTGGTGTGACGATTTGCAGTCAACCTATCCGGAACTTGCAAGCGCAAATTCTCAGAGTGGTTTTGAACGATTCTGCAAGCTTTGGGAGCTAAGTTACCAAACCAATCGTCGCTATGCCGATATTTCCATCAATTACGTGGACCTAATCAATGGATTTGAGGTTGTTTGTGGAAAGATTTGGAATTGCATTGACTTCAACTATGATATTCCAACGCTCAAGAAACTAATTGTATCCACTGAAAAGCAAAAACCCGTTTCTATAAGTTCAGCCGATTTTCGAAAACAATTTTTTAGACAACTCGATAATTTCGGATTTCGTTTGGCACGATTAATTATTAAATTACGCAATTATTTCTATCAAACCAAAAAGCGATGACCAAACAATAAAAATTGATTCAACTCTATGCATTGAAAACACATGAAACTTTGAAAAGGTAAAAGCGAAATTCTTTGCCCGTATAGATTCTTCATAGTTTTCCCACAGACCAGTTCGACTTCCAGTTTGCTGGCTGTGTGCGCTCGGCAAGTTCCATAAGCAGATCCAAGTACATGCGGGTGACCACATGCCAGTCATAAGAGGTTGCACGTTCAGGTCCAGCCTTTACCATATGCTCGCGGATTGAGGAATCGCGGATCACTTTCAGCATTCCTTCTGCCAAGGTATCTGGTTGCGCGTCTGGCAGTAACAGGGCTACACCTCCTGCAAATTCCGGGAAGGCTGTGTTATTCGTGGCAATCACTGGCGCTCCGCAAGCCATGGCTTCCAAAACAGGCAAACCAAAACCCTCATACGAAGAGGGGTAAATAAACAATTCACAGGCGTTATACGCTTGAATGATCTCATCATGTTCGGCATAAGGCAGGTCCACCACATCAGCATCCAACCCCAATCTATGAATCTCAGCGGCAAAAGATACACCCGGCAATGACGAGCCGATCAATAACAGGCGGTGAGGAATTTCTTCTTTGCGTTTCAGACGGGCAAAGGCTTGGAGTAGATTAGGAAGATTACGGCGTTTGGTGGGCTTGCCCACATAAAGAATGAAAGGACGGTCTTCTCCAAAGATTTTACGTCGCCAGGCAGAGCTAGCCTGTGGATCGTTCAGCGGCTTAAAGCGGCGGGTATCCACACCAGCAGGTATGACGCGGATACGCGCTGGATCCATGCGGTAGAAATGAGCCATATCCTGCCTGCTGTACTTGCTTACCGTGGAAACGAGTGTGGCGCGATGAGCGCTTAGATCGTACATGATGCGCGCCTTAAAACGCGCCCAGGCAGAGAAAACTTCAGCCGCATCTTTATATCCCTCGTACGATCCATGGTGGGTCAACAATGTAGGACAGCGCGCAAAAAGAGGCAGGGTGTAGCTAGGGCAGAACAAGATATCGCGAGAACCATGTGCCCGGAGCAGGGTGATCTGTTCCCACAACCCGGGAGGCAGACGGGAAGGCAAGACAACATTCGTTGCAATGGGAGGCAATCGAACTCCCGGGTCAATCGGACGGGGGGAATACACCCGGATCTGGTGAAAAGGATGCTCCATTTCGTTCAGGCAGTTCAATACCTCTTCGATTGCGCGTGCCACTCCGCTTCGTTGACTCACCAAGCGGATGCCGTTGACACCGAGAATCACATTTCCTCCGACGAAGCGGCATTGATTTGAGGTAGCTCGATCCGACCCAGATCGCTACCCTCGGATGCCACGGGCAACTTATTTTCGTCGAGTTGAACCGCCGGTTTTTCTCCCTCCTGAAGCGGGGTGGCGGTTTCCCACACCTTCCCACCGACCATCGCTTGCGCAAGGCTGACCGGTTGGAACACAATGCTGGGCCACAGGAACACTTCGGTCGTGCAATAGCATTCCTTGTTTGAGATGGAAGCGCGTAACTGTCGGGCTTCGTCCGATTGCCAGATTTCCTGAAAGGGTTTTTGCCGCAAGTTGCCGATGGGCTTATGGATCTCGCACAAGCTGACATCGCCATTGGCATACACCACCACGCTCAATCGTCCCGCTTTGCACGGTACGACCTGGCGTTTTTGTTTCAACGTCTGCACCTTCGCCCACTGCAGCATGGGCTCGACGATCGCGCCGTAACGGTCGGCTTCACGCGGCGCCCACAAGCGTCGGATGTAGGTATATAGTTCGGAATATTCCTTTAACAACGGCGCGGCAAGGTCGGGATTCTTTCGGTCACCGCGGATGATCGCAAGGTTGTGATGATCCATTTGCGGACAGCGTTCATACAAGTACGTCGTGAGGCGTTTGATCTCGGCGATATTCACATTCGTCGCGGTGGAGATCGAATGGATCCTCAATCGTGGATCGCGCTTCTGGATCTCGACGAGGGCTTCATAGGTTTCCATGGCTTTTTGGAACGAATGTTTCGCTACGCGGAAATTGTCGTGAAATTCGGGCATGCCGTCGAGAGAGATCTCGACGACGAACAGGTCGAGTTCCTTTTCCTCTAACACACCGTTCACCGCCGCTACAGTACGCTCCGTAAAAAAACCGTTGGTCGGGACATAGATCTGGCGCACCCCGTTATGCTGGATGAACTGGCGGCAGATCTCGGCGAACTCCTTGCGCAAAAACGGCTCGCCGCCTGAAAGGTTCAAGTTTTCGAGTTTGCCGAGCGAGCGCGAAAGTTCGAAGATCTCTTCTTTGGTCATGTCATCGCGCTGGTTGAGACTGGTCCAGTAAAAACAATGTTCGCATTTCATGTTGCAGATCGAATTGATGAACAACACAAGGAAGTTCGGCTGGGGGTTGGCTTGGTAGCCATTGAGCGTGATGCGGGTATGCCGGGAAATTCGTTTGGTAAGTTTCATAAGATATCCTTTATCTGTGGACTAGCAAATTTGACATGGGGTCAGCGCCATTGTTCAGCGCTTTGACCGGGACCGGTCGAGTATCCCACGAACTCGCCGATGGACCAACTGACGAGAAAGATCATGATCAAGGGCAGCGAGAGGATGAATTGAGTGCGATACTGGCGGCGGCTGTACACAACAGCGACGAGGCGCATTGCCTTGACGGCGGGCAAAGCCGGAGATAACAAAGAATAAACGATCTTCTTTCCGGGGGAGAATCGCGCCGAACGCATCCCGGCGAACGCCCGACCGTGATGGAACGGGATGCTGGTTAGATGACGGGTCGACCAATGATTGACATTTGTTACCGCAAGTTGGGGGTCTGCGATCAGCAAGCCGCCTGAATTCCGCCATTGATCGTGAAAAAAGACTTCATAGAAACCGTCACCGGGGTGAAGTGAAGGAAGCGCGGACCTCTTGTATGTAACGTTATTTCCCGGCAAGGCGTTCTGGTTACCGGAAAAAGGCGGCATGAAGCGCGCGTATTCACAAAAATATACCGCCCAGTCAAGCAGTCGGCGATAATTGCCCGGCAAAATCGCGCCGCCGATGATTCCATGTTCAGCGGTGTGTGCTTGCACCACCTCAGACGACCAACCTTCCGATACGACACAATCATCTTCGAGCAAAGCGACAATCTCCCCCCGGCTTTGCAGGATCGCTTGCGTTCTCATTTGCGGGACCGTTGAATCTACGGAAGCGGACCACCAACGAACCGAGGCGAATCGTCCGCCCGGCGAGCCATTTTCACCGTGCGAATTGACCCGCTGTTCATCCGCCGACCAATGCCCAACAGCCAGAATTTCCACACTACTGGATTCAACTTGAGAGTCCAATGCCTCGAGGCACGCATCCCGAACATCGGATGAGTTTAGGCACACAACGATGACTGAAAGTGTTGGTTTCATATTTCAATAGAATAATTTTTGGCAACTGCGTCCCGGACCGAAACAGTAACCCGCGAATTCACCGATCGCCCAGTTCCCAAAAAGTGCAAATTGAAGAGGCAGGGTTAGCAAAAACTCCCGCCGCCGGCGTTGGCGCGCCCAATACCGCTTTCCCCAACGGTACAAAAAAATGAATGGCAGAAGCGGAGCGGTTACTGCCCGCAGAAATCGCTCGACTCGTGATGCCTGTTGACTCCTCATCCCGGCGAAGCAACGCCCGTGATCGCGGCGGGTGCGAAAGAAGTCCAGAAAAGGAACCGGCTTCCACAAGCGTACATGCATGGCTGGCGCGAGCCAAAGCGGCGATCCTGAAGTTTCGGCATTTCGATTTATGATCGTTTTCCAGAATTCGGAAAAACGCGGGGTATTGCCCTCGAACAATACCTGCCGCTTATAGGAAATATTGCTTCCCGGCAGGATCTCCATCTCGCCTTCCGGGACGGGAGACATGAACATGCCATATTCATTGATGTACAGCGCCCAATCCAGTAGTCCGCGGCGTTCTTCATTATAGAGATCGACCGTCCCACCGATCACAGCGTTGGGATGCTTACGGTGCGCCTTGACCACTTCATCAACCCATCCAGAACTGACGATCGAGAAAGGATCGAGAATAGCGACGATCTCTCCCTGTGCGACTTCAATTCCGCGACCGCGTAATTGCGGAATCGTCAACGGTTCGTCAAAGTGAAGCAACCTGACTGCCGGGAAGGAGGCGTTCACGATCCCCGGCGTATCGTCGTCGGAACTGTCCGCGATAATAACCTCGTCTTGCATCGGATCGATCTGCTGGAACAGTGCGCCCAGGCAGGTTGTTATCACCTGATTGGAATTATGCGTTGCGATCACGACCGAAAGTCGAAACTGCAGTTGCTCAAGGTTCACAGTCGGACCAGCGACCCGTGATTTTCCGCCGACTCGTAACAAGCCAAGAGGATCTGCAAAATCTTCCGGTTCGATTCCATGGATTGTTCGGAGGCGTCTTCGCTTCGGATAGATCGGGCAAAGTGAGCGATATGACGGGCAGAGGCATTTCCAAAAGCCGCATCCGGCTGGGTGACAAGCAACTCAGAGCCGCCGTTTCGCTCCAACCGCGCCTCGCCACCTTTCGTCAGGCTCGCGCGGATTTTTGGGCGGCGGGTCTGGCTGTTCCATCCCAAGTCCAGACGCGCCACCCCTCCAAGAGACGCACGCAACGCGGCTCGTTCACAGTTCAAACGCATTTCAAAGTAGCGCATCGGAGAATGACTCATGCGATTGAAAACAATGTTGGCAACGCGATCGCCCGGAAAATCGAGGCGCACATTGATACAAACGTCGGCATCGATATCCTGCCTGACTTTCGCGATCCGCGCGCTGACCGCTTCCGGGTAATCATGAAAAAAGCGGCAGATCAGATCGACGGCATGCGTGCCAAATTCGAGAAGCACCCGGCGAGGCATCAGGTCAGCCTTCCATCCGCCTTCCTCGCTGGGAAGCAGGTACATGTGCTGCCACGCATCGATCTGGAACAACCTGCCTGCTTCATCGCCATCCACCGCCGTCTGAAGACGCTGGTAGATGGGCATTTGATAATATTGACTATTGACCCCTACCCTTTTCCCAGACTTGCGCGCCTTCGCAAGCACATCATCAGCCTCGGCGAGTGAAGTCATAAACGGCTTCTCACAAAACAAATGCGCTCCATGCTCGAGGGCAAGCAAACAGAACTGGTAATGCGTCTTCGGGGGAGTTCCGACCACGACCAGATCGGGTTTCTCGACAGATAACATCTCACTTGCGTCACCGTAGGTTTTAGGAATGTGCCACCGCCGGGCAACTCGTTCGCGCGTTCCATGATCGAGATCACATGCGGCAACGAGATGGATCTCCGGCGATCCCGTTAGACCGGGAAGCAGAATCTTTTCGGGACCGGCGCCCATTCCGATCAGGACAGTTTTGAGTGTTGTTGAATTGGTTACTGCGCTCATTCTACATTTTTTACCGATGGTTTCCCCGCCAGATACCCACTCAACTCTCCGAAAGCCCAACCGAACGCATAAAAAATCAACCACGGCAGAGATTGAAAGAACTTGACTCGATGAGGGCTGTATTTCAATACATTCCTCGTGACCCGAGCAAGAAGTACGAGCGGAATGAGAGGAGAGGCAACGATGTAAAATATCCGCTTGAGCGTACTCGTGTACGCGGCTCTTTCGACACCAAAGGCGCGTCCATGGAGAAAGCGCTGGTGAAAGAAATCGGCGGGCGTACTGAAATATCCCATCGAAACCGTGAGCGAGGGCGCCAGGAATAAAGAATGTCCATCGGCTTTGAGTCTACGATTTACTTCATGCTCCCAAAATCCATCCACAAGCAGGTCTGGATACTTCTCGAACACCCAACGCCGATACACGGCGTTGTCCGCGGCGAGTTGAGCGGCATGACGAGCCGTAAGGGCAGGCTGATACGCCGCGTAGCGCAGGAAATAAATTGCCCATTGACTGAGTTCATCCGGTTGAAGTTTTTCAAATACCCCGCCGATCGCCGCATGGTCGCTTTGAAGCAACGACAACAGTTCTTTGATCCAGTTTTCTGCAGGGATAAAGTTGGCAGTCGTAAAAGCCACCGACCGCCCGGAAGTCGATTCGATCCCTTTCTTCCATAATTCCGGGACGAGGCTCGAGGGGTCCGCTCGAATTACGTTAATCCGCTGGTATTGACGGGCGATCTCAACGCTATCGTCCGTGGACGCGTCTAGTACGATAATCTCAATATTGTCATCTTGAGCCTGTTCAGAGAGCGCTTGCAAGCACAACCCGATGGTTCGACTCGTATTCTTGGATGCTACAACGACGGAAAGTTCCTTCATCGCACCCTAACTCTTGCTCCTCGTCGGTTCGATCATGACGGGCGATCCGGTCCGCCAGTAGTATTTGAATGTACCGGCGAGAAAAGCAATGACGCTGTAAAGGAAATACAACATATGAAATGGGATCACGGCGGCGGCAAACATCACCCCCCGCTTCTCGATAAAGAACATGTAGAATTTTCGGTTTAGCAACAGGAATACACCCAGATTCGCGCACGCGACCACGCCTAGCCACAGCGGATACACGGCAACGATTTGAAGCATGATGACGCCGATCAAAATTATCATCAAAGCGAATGTGCCCTGCCGTAGAATCTGACCGCTTTTGGTTAAAGCGGGCTCAACGATGATGAGGCTCAACAAGACGAGCAACGTAGGAAGAAAATTTGCGAAGCCTAACCATAGAGCCAGAGTTACAAATAATGCAGAGACGATGCCGATACTCAGGATTGAACGCCGATCGATTTCGAAACGTGGCATTCCTTCATCCCATTGCCAGCCTTGGAGCATGTACCAAAATAAACAGAGCAAGATCGGCAACAGTACCATCTGCCGGAAGAAAAATGCACTGACGGTGAGCACGAGAAGTAACCCACCGGCGAGCAGTGCGCTCCAACGTTGGGAAGTTTCGAGGTTCAGATCATCCGGGATTGCGCGGTCGGCGAGAATCAACTGCGTCCACGGGATGCCTCGGCTGAAAATATCCGTTTTGATCAGGTTGGTCAGGGTCCATCGTTTGAGATGTTTCACCTGTACCGTCTTATCGATGACGATCTTATGACCCTGCATACTCAAGCGGCGTCCCAACTCGATATCTTCGATGCTCGGATGCGGAAACTTCACAGTATCGAAGCCGCCCACCGCGAGGAAGATCTCCCTTCGGATCGCGCCGCATCCACTCCAGAAAGAACGGCTTGTCTCGTTGGCTTGCTGATGAACAAAGTGATGGAAAAGATTCTTATACTGTGAAAGGAAATGCCCGTCTCCAGGATGATCATCGTACGAGCCAAATACGGCGGTCAACTCGGCGTGTCGGGTAAACGCGTTCGCAACCTTTTGCAGGGTATCCGGGTAGATGACCACATCCGCGTCCAGGAAAAGTACGATCTCGCCGCTCGCCGCCTGCGCGCCGACATTTCGGGCGTGAGCCGGTCCGTGAGGTCCGTCTTGCAGTTCGATCACCCGAACAGCCAAACCTCTCAGTGTCTCAACCGAACGATCTGTGGAACCGTCGTCCACCACTATGCAGTCAAAGTTATCGTATGCTGACGCCCGCACGGCAGTGAGGCAACGCTGGAGCGCGGCGCCTCCATTATGATTCGGGATCACAACTGAAATCGTTATCGGGAGAAGTTTCTTCGTTTCCATTATCGAAGTTTAGGGGGAAATTTGTAGAATGCTCCGCCCTTCCGACATAGCAGACCGCGTTTTTTCACGAGTATCAATTGACAAAATCCGTCCAAGCCAGCGGACTACCTAGTCAGGACGATACGGGAGGAGCAAGGTTACAAACAAGGGAGTCAATACACAGTTGCCGGCATGCCCGGCTCATCAACAGTGAGCACGAGCGCTGGATCGGTCAACGCGCGCTGGAATCATCCAAACATCCGACGACGAATAATAACTCAAATAGCCCCACTTGGATCTTGATCAGGTCGTTTCGAGGCACGCGCAATGTTACTCGCTTTTGCCCAAATATCCAAGAGCATAAACGATTTACTTCGACAAAATTCACAAGCGATATTCAGCTAGATCTTCCCTGCCACGTAATCCAGCACATCGATCTTGGTCAGGATTCCGACAGGGCGGCTGTTCTCCACAACCAGCAAAGCGAGTCCATCTTTCAGGGATGGCATCGCTTCTTCCAGCGACGTTTCGGGTGGGAAGACCGCCCCGGCATTTTGCACAAGTGGATCGATGGTCTCTTCCTGGGTATGTTCGTGTTTATCGAGCATGTGATTGAGCAGGTCGACCTCTTCGATCAAGCCGACCAACGCGCCGTCCGCACCGACGACGGGCATTTGTGAAATTCCATGTTTGTGCATGACCGCGACCACTTTGCGAATTGAATCGCCGAGTGTGGCAGTAAAAAGAATCTTGTCGGGTTTGGCAACGAGCAGATCGCCGAGCGTGGTTTCGCCAAATTCCATCGAGAGGAAACCGAATTCGCGCATCCACTTGTCATCATAAAATTTTGAAAGATAGCGCGAACCCGAATCAGGGAGAATGACCACCGGCAGTCGATCCCCGCTCAATTTGCGGCAATACTTGATCGCGCCTGCCAACGCGGAGCCCGATGAACCGCCCGCGAATATTCCCTCCTGCCGCACGAGTTGACGCGCCCACAAAAAGGATTCGCGGTCCCCCGCGCGTTCGATCGCATCCACCACAGAAAGGTCGAGCGCGGTCGGCAGGAAATCCTCGCCGATACCTTCCACTTTATACGTCTTGGGGTACGCGCCATCTGGAATTTTTCCATTGTTCTGCCAGATCTCGGTTAGGATCGAGCCTTCGATATCAATCCCCACGATTTGGATTTTAGGATTCTTCGACTTGAGAAAACGACCCACGCCGGTGATCGTCCCGCCGGTACCCATGCCAATGATGACATCGGTCACGCGCCTATCGGTCTGATCCCATATTTCGGGACCGGTCGTCAATTCATGCGTTTTCGGGTTATCGGGGTTGTGATATTGATTCGCTAAAATCGCGTTCGGTGTCTCGCGCACGAATCGCTTTGCCACCTCGTAATACGAGCTCGGATCCTCCGGCGCGACCGCGGTTGGCGTGATGACCACCTTCGCTCCGTACGCGCGCAACAACAATATCTTTTCGTTGCTCATCTTGTCCGGCATGACAAAGATGGTCTTGTATCCCTTCAAAGCCGCGGCGATGGCGAGACCGACACCTGTGTTTCCCGAAGTTGCTTCAACTACCGTCCCACCCGGTTTGAGTTCTCCGCGCTTTTCAGCCTGCTCGATGATGTAAGCCCCCACCCGGTCTTTGACCGATCCCCCCGGGTTCATCCACTCCAATTTCGCATACAACGGAACGGGCAGGTCGCGCGCAACCCGCCCAAGTCGAACCAAAGGCGTGTTGCCCATGGCTCCCAGAACGTTATCGTACACGCGTTTTTCTGTTGAGACTGGTAAGGTCATTCTCGCTCCTCGGATTGGGATAGCAATATTTTACCCCACCTACAAAAGACCTCCGAGTTTTTGATGAGCTCGGAGGTCTTGGCAGTTAATACACCGGTAAATTCTTATCTACTTCTTTTGCCCACGCGTTGATTCCGCCTTTGAGGTTTTTCGCCTTCTTGAACCCGGCGCTTGACAACAACTCCAACGCGCGAGCGGAGCGTGAACCGCCCTTACAAAAAACGACCATCTCGTCCGCAGAGTCCAATTCACTGAGCCTGCCTGCCAATTCACCCAGCGGAATATTCACCGCGTTCGGCAAAGCGGATATTTCCAACTCATGTGGCTCGCGGACGTCGAGCAGTTTGAGGTGATTCGTTTTCATCCGTTCGGCGAGTTCGGGGGCAGTAATATCCAAACCTGCGCCGGCGGAACCTTCGTCATGATCGTGACTGGGAACGCCGCAGAATTCTTCGTAATCTATCAGTTCTTTGATGTCGGCGTTCGGTCCGCACACACGGCAGTTTGGATTCTTCTTCAACTTCACGAAGTCAAACGACATATCGAGCGCGTTGTACAGAAGCAACTTTCCGATCAACGGCTCGCCGATGCCGAGCAAGACTTTCAGCGCTTCAGTGGCTTGAAGTGTGCCGATCGTGCCGGGCAACACGCCCAGCACGCCGCCTTCCGCGCACGAAGGGACGAGTCCCGGTGGGGGCGGCTCAGGGAAGAGGCAGCGATAGCACGGTCCCTCTTTGGCGTAGAACACACTCACCTGTCCGTCAAAGCGATAGATCGAGGCGTAGACGTTCGGCTTGCCGAGGAAAACCGCCACATCGTTGGTGAGATAGCGCGTCGGGAAGTTATCGGTGCCATCGAGAATCAGGTCGAAGTCCCGCGCGATGCGAAGCGCGTTATCCGAAGTGAACGGCTCGTTGAACACATCCACTTGAATGTCGGGGTTCAAGTCGATCAATTTATCCCGCGCGCTTTCCACTTTGAGTTTGCCGATGGTGGAGGTGCCGTGAATCACCTGACGCTGGAGGTTGCTTGAGTCAACCACATCGTAATCCACCAGCCCGATGCGACCTACTCCCGCCGCGGCA
Source organism: uncultured Anaerolinea sp. (assembly GCA_964591425.1). GTDB lineage: Bacteria > Chloroflexota > Anaerolineae > Anaerolineales > Villigracilaceae > Defluviilinea. The sequence goes on along the minus strand of CAZQES010000015.1, from coordinate 25,502 downwards.
AGATACAACGCCACCGGCGAGCCAAGCCCACCTGTGCCAATGACCAGCACGGAGGAGTTTTTCAGTTTACGTTGACCCTCCAAGCCGACCTCTGGAATCAGCAGGTGACGCGAATAACGCAGAATTTCATCGCGAGACAATTCAGGCAACATATTCACCTCTCGCATCGTTCCGTCATTGCGAGCCCGAAGGACGAAGCAATCTCCGTCACGGCGTTGGGGATTGCTTCGTCACTCACAACCGTTCGTTCCTCGCAATGACCTCCGCCCGCAATGGAGGGGATCAACATCAATTTTTCTCCGTTAGTGATGGGCGTATCAACGCCTTGCAAGTCTTTGATGTTGTTCTCTCCGATGAAAATGTTCACGAACGGACGCAGTTCGCCGCCTTCGTTGAAGATATGCGGCTTGATGTTCGGAAATTGAATCGTGAGGTCGTTCAACGCTTCGGAAATCTTCGTGCCGTTCACGCTCACTTCGTTCTTCCCGTTGGTATACGGGCGCAAGGGTGTTGGGATTCTCAAAATAGTCATGGTTCAATTTTTCTCTCGTTTCGATTTATTTTTTTACCACGAAGGCTTGCACTGAGCCTGTCGAAGTGACACCAAGTGCACAAAGGAAATCTATGGGGAAACTATTCGCTCATCACCCGTCCAACCTTAGTGATCTTTGTGCGCTTCGTGTTAAATTTCTTTATATGAACAATTGTACATCCGCATCGGCGGCAAATTCAAGGAATGTTGCCGCGCCGCCGATCTCTGCTTGCGGGATGAAATCTTCCTTTCGGAAGCCGAACACATCCATCGTCATCTGACAGCCAATCAGTCGCACATCCAGGTCGATGCACACATCTCGCAATTCCTCGACCGTGGCAACACCTTTGTTCTTGAAAGTCTGCTTCATCAGGTTGGTTGCCACACCTTCGAAGCCCGGCACATTTGCCATCAGCATGTTCGGCATCGCCCAATTGATATTCTGGAATGCTTCGGGACCAAAAGGCATTTTCATCGGCATGGCAGGGTTTCCGAGTGGCGAGACTGCCGCGGTGAGCTCAGGTTTGAGCAAAGTGAGTCCGTAAAAAGTGAAGAACACGCCTACCTCCCAGCCCATCGCGCCAGCCGCGCTGGCAAGGATGAACGGAGGGTATGCCCAATCCAGCGTACCTTTGCTAGAGATGAGGGCAAGTCGCTTAGGCGTGTTTGGGTTTGATTTAGACATTGTGATTTCTCCTTCGGAGAAGTACACAGGTATACAAGTAGACAAGTAACCACGTGTGTACTTGTGTACTTGTTTCCGTGTCTACTCTGGTTATACCTTTCTCAAAAAGAATATAAACTTGTTCCCTTCGGTCGTAGAAAGCAACAACTCATTGCCGGTCTGACGGCTCCACGCTTCGATATCCGGCGGCGAGCCAGCGTCGGTGGAGACCATCTTCAGAATCTGACCGATTTGCAATTCCTTCATCGCCTTGGTGGTATTTACGATCGGCATCGGGCACAACATTCCAGTGCAATCCAACAGCCGGTCTTCTTTGATAACCTCAACTGCGTCCATTTTTATTTCTCCTGTTCACTTTCCAAAATGTTTATTTCTTCTTCATCATAGTGCGAGCGGTCTTCCGTCAATATCCACGAGCGATGACTGACCGCTTTGCCTTCGTCCACGCGGGTGATGACGTACGAGAAATGCGGCTGTGCCCACTCGCGGTCATATTCGGATGGGATGTTGGGGCAATCGGGATGCGAGTGGAAGACACCGATCAGACTCAGCGTGAGGCTGTCTGCCTTCACCTCAGCTTTCACGTAATCTTCCGCCGTGATCAAAAACCGATTGTGCCGCGCTCCGTCTTCACGCGCGTTGGGCAAGGTCAAAATGTCTTTGACCTCACCAGCCTCTCCAAGCAGAAACCCCGCGCCTTCATCGGGATAGGCCGCCTCCAAATGCGCTTCGATACGAACAAGCAGGTCGTTCGAGATTTTCAACATTATTTCCCCTGCCAAAGGTTTGTATCGCTCAAATATTTATCACCCGAGTCGGGGAAGACCGTGACAACAACACCCTCATCCAGTTGTTCAGCCACGCGCAATGCAGCAACCATCGCCGCGCCCGAGGAAATCCCAACGAACAATCCTTCTTCGCGCGCAAGCCGCAAGGTCATTTCACGCGCCTCTTCGGTTTTCACTTCAAGCGTTTCATCCGCAAACTCCGGGTCGTAAATGCCCGGCTTGATGGCGGATGGCATGTGCTTCAGACCTTCCAAGCCGTGGAAAGCGGCATCCGGTTGAAAGGCGATAACTTTCACATCGGGCAGTTGCTCGCGGAGGTATTTGCCTGTTCCCATCAACGTTCCCGATGTGCCAAGCCCAGCGACGAAGTGTGTCACTTCGCCGTTCGTTTGAGCAACGATCTCGGGACCCGTCGTTTCGTAATGCGCCTGCCAATTGGCGGGATTGTTGTATTGATTCGCGTACCAATACAGATCAGGTCTTTCTTTTGCCAGTTCACGCGCAACGAGAATTGCGCCATCCGAACCTTCGGTTGGATCGGTGAGCATCAACTCCGCGCCGAGCGCGCGCAGGATGGCGAATCGCTCCGGGCTGGCGCTGGCTGGGATGGTGAGAGTGACCGGGTTTCCGAGCGCCGCGCCAAGGGTTGCGTACGAAATTCCCATATTCCCAGAGGTCGAATCGAGCAACCGCTTTCCTTCGGCAAGATCGCCGTTTGCCAGCGCGGTCTGAATGATGTTGAGCGCGGGTCGGTCCTTGACGGAGCCGCCGGGGTTGAACCATTCCGCCTTGGCGAAAATTTGTACGGCTTGAGGCAAGCCTCCTGTCACGCGGCGAAGCGGTAGGAGAGGCGTGTTACCCACCCGGGCGATCAATCCATCTTCCGGAATTATGTTGAGTTGAGCGAGTCGGTTATCGAGCAGGGTCATCGAATCCTTTAAAATGAAAACAGCCAACGGACAAACAAAAAGACGGCGAACAATCGCCACACGTTGCATTATTTTGCACGCGGGGGTCGTCCTACCGTCTGATGAGTCCGTTGACTGCGGAAAATTACTCTCAGGCGGTAGTTACGAGCCCCGCCCGATACACAAGCAATGTTTGAAGGGTTTCATGGTTTGGTCACTAGATGCCCGCTATTGTACAAATCTTACGATTTTTGTCAACATAAAAATTCACGTACTTTTAACCACCCGCGGCAGACGCCATGAAAATGACTTTATCCTCTGCGTTCAGTTTGGTTTTCATTCCGTCGAGATCGCGAATGTGCGAGCCGTTCACAAAAATGTTGAAGTACCTGCGCAGGTTTCCATCTGCATCAACAAGATGCGATTTCACGATCGGATATTGTTCAACGATGCGTTCGACCAACTCGCCCACCGAGGACGCGTCCACCGAAAATTCGGCTTGGTTGCCGACGTAGAATTTCATCACATTGGGGAAACGAATCAGCGCCATGCGGGGATTATAATGGAGGAAAGCAGGAGGCTGACATGGCAACGCGATTCTCTGTAATGACGTGGAATGTTGAGAACCTCTTCCCGCCCGGGCACCAACTTTCACCCGGCAAGAAGGTGAAAGAAGAGGATTATCAGGCAAAACTGAAATACCTCGTCAAGCGGATCCTGGAGGTCAAACCAGACGTGCTTGGCTTGCAAGAAGTGGGAGCACGGAACAACCAAGACTCGCAGACTCTCGACGACCTCCAAAACCAGCTGGAGGGGAAATATCCCTTCAAAGCGCTGGCGAGCAAAACGGACGGGCGCGGAATCCGTGTGGGCTTTCTTTCCAAATTGAAAATTCATTCCGTCGCGGAAATCGTAAATTTCCCTGCGGGTGAATTTGAAGACGTACGGGACTGGGCAGGGAAAAAACCGATCAAGAAAATGGGACGCGCCGCGCTGCAGATCGAAGTTGAAACCTCCGGCGGGATTCGCGTGCACGTCATCGGGTTGCACCTGAAATCGAAGCTGGTCAATTACCCGAAGGCAGGCGGCGGCACAAGCTTTTCGCCGAAGGATGAAGATCAACGAGCCACCGGGAGCGGTTTGGGATTACTGCGCAGAACCGCCGAGGCGATCACCGTCCGTTTCCATTTGAACGAGTTGATGAAAACCGCTTCCAACGTGATCGTGCTCGGTGATTTCAACGATGAGCCTCAAGCCGCCACCTCGCAGATCTTTTTGGGACCCATCGACGCCGATGTGACCTCCGACAACAAGACCGACAAATTCGGGCTTTATAACCTTGTCGACAAGATCTCGCGAAAAGGCGGACCCGAGAACGACAAGAAATTTCTCAAGGTCAAGGAAAGGTTCTCACGTGTTGGGCAAAGCGGCAACGAACTTCTCGACCATATCCTTGTGAGCAAATCCCTACTGGGAACCAGCAAGGATTTGAAGAAGGATATTTGGAAGGTTACGAAAGTTCGAATCCTGACAGACAGCATCGTGAACGAAAGTGTCGGAGTAAACCCCGACGAGCGCATCGGCAGGGATCACCCCGATCACGCGCCTGTGTTAGCGCGGTTCCTTTTGTAGCTTGATGAGTACATCAATAATTCAAAAGGAGGTTCTCCATCTGGAGAGCCTCCTTTTATGTTCAATACGCAGTACGCAATACGAACTACTCTTCCTTCTTCGCTTCCATTTCCTTCTTGTGTGCTTCGATGATCGCACCCGCCACATGTGTTGGGACGACATCGTAATGATCGAGTTCCATCGTGAAGTAGCCGCGTCCACCCGTGATCGAACGGAGTTGCGTGGTGTAGCGTGTCATCTCCGCCATCGGCACGTGCGCGACGATGACCGTATTCCCATGTTCCGACTCCGTCCCCTGCACGCGTCCGCGGCGGGTGTTGAGGTCGCTCATCACATCGCCCATGTTCGCGTCCGGGACGGTGACGCGCACGTTCATGATCGGCTCGAACAACACAGGACCCGCGTCCTGCACGGCAAGTTTGAACGCCTCGCGCCCGGCAATTTCGAACGCGACGGGCTTTGAATCCACTTCGTGTTCCTTGCCATCGTAGACGATGACCTTCACATTGCTCATCGGGTAGCCTGCGAACGCGCCTCGCTCCATGGTGGCTTTGATTCCTTTTTCGATCGGCGGCAAGTAGGATTTTGAAAGATTCATTCCCACGAGTTCATCGTCGAATTCAAAATCGGCTGTGGGAAGCGGCTCGATGCGCAGATGCACTTCGCCGAACTGACCCGCGCCGCCGGTCTGTTTTTTGTGACGATACTGCGCGCTGGCTTTGCGCGTGATACCTTCGCGATACGGAATTTTTGGTTGGTGAGTCGCCAGCCCTACTTGAAATTTCGTCTGCGCGCGGTTGATCGCCACGTCAATGTGCTGGTCGCCCATGCCTTGCAAAACGGTCTCGTGTGTGATCGGGTCGTTCTGCCAGGTCAGCGTCAGATCTTCTTCGCACAACTTCGTCAACGTCGGCGAGATCTTCGCTGCGTCGGCTTGTGTTTTCGGCGTGATCGCCACCCGATACAACGCGGCGGGGAAATGCGGCTTGGCAATCGTGAGCGGATGTCCCTTATCGCAGAATGTATCTCCGGTGGTAGTGACGGTTAATTTTGAAACGACAGCAATATCCCCCGCGTGGACGACCTTCGCGGGAATCACTTCCTTGCCGCGTTGAAAATGCAGACCAGACATGCGCTCGTCCGCGTTCTTGTTTTGATTCCACACGTGCGCGTCGGCTTGGATCGAACCCTGCAATACGCGGAAGTATGTCATCTTGCCGACGAACGGGTCGGCGGTCGTTTTCCACACGTAGGCGGCGAGCGGTTCACTATCCGATGGCTTCAAAACTTCCTCGCCTTGCCCGCCTTGCTTGCCTTGCGCCACGCGCTTCGGTCCGTGCGTGGGAGGCGGCATCAAGTCGATGATGTCGTTTAGCAAGGCGATACTGCCGATCTCGCGTCCGCCCGCCGCACAGAAGACCGGTACAAAACTTCCGTTGTAGACCACATCTTCCAAACCGCGCACCATCTCGGCGTCCGAAAGTGAACCGTTCTCCAAATATTTTTCCATCAACTCGTCTTCCCCCTCCGCCGCATCCTCCACCATGGCAAAATGCGCCGCGTCCGCCGCTTCCTTAAATTCAGCCGGGATTTCGGCAGTTGTTTTACCGTCGCCCATGTAAGCCTTCATGCCGATGATATCGACAACGCCTTTGAAATTTTGCTTCTCGCCGATCGGAAGATGTACCTGCACCACGCGCTTGCCATGCGCTTCCACAAATTCCTTGATGGCGGTATAGGTCTTCTGAAAATCGGCGTTATCACGATCCATCTTGTTGATCACGAAAAAGCGCGGCAGGTTGAACTCATCGCAATAGCGCCACGCCAACTCGGTGCCAACTTCGATGCCGGAAACCGCATCCACTAAAATGATCGCGCCGTCGGCGACACTCAGGGCAGAGATGGCTTCGCCCACGAAATCGGTGTAGCCCGGCGCGTCGATAATGTTGATCTTGTGATCGCGATGTTCGATCGGGATTACGCTGGAATAGATGGAGATCTTTCGACGATGTTCCTCGTCATCGTAATCGGATACGGTCGTCCCGTCTTCTACTTTTCCAAGCCGTGTGGTCGCCCCCGTCGCATGCAAAAATGACTCCGCCAACATGGTCTTCCCCGCGCCGCCGTGCGACACCAGCGCAACGTTACGAAGAAACTCGGTGGTATACTCTTTCATCGAAAAAGCCCTTCCTATGCAGTTGGGATGTGAAATGTCGCATGATTGTAAACAAACTCAAATGAATTGTCAAAGCAGGATGAATATCCGCGTCGTTTCACAGGGACAGATGCATTGCCACTAGGCGGCGCGGCTTCAGTTTCGGTGTTCGCCTCCTCCCCATCGATCGAATTTATGGCTTCGCACACCGTAGATATTCAGACTCTGTATGAATCGGTGATCTTTGAGTTGACCAAGGCGTTTGCGCTTCCGCAGACCGATCGCGCACACGCGGTGGTTGAATTCTTCCTTGGCAAAGCCGCCCGCGCCGGCGCTCAGGCAGGCGCTGAACTTGATCATGTCATCGCCAACGGGGGAACCAATGCCGGGGCGAGTTGGTTCATTGCGCGCTTTGTAAAATCACACGAAGCGCGCGGAGTCGAAAATATTCCTGCAACCGGACCGTTCGTGGTGGCGGCAAATCATCCCGGCGCGCTGGACGCCATGACCATCACCGCTCACGTTGCGCGAAAAGATTTCAAAGTGATCATTGGCGATATTCGATTCTTCAAGAACCTCCCGCACGTGAGCGAACACGCCATTTTTGCCCCCAACAAAGACGACACGGTGGGACGCATGCGGGTCATCCGCGAATCCATCCGCCATTTGCAGAACGGCGGCTTGCTGATCTTCCCGCGCGGCGCGATCGAGCCCGACCCCTCCAGCATGGCAAATCCCAACGGGGAGTTCCATCTTTGGTCGCGCAGTCTCGAAATATTCTTGAAGCGCGTACCGGATCTGAAAATCCTGATCTCCATCGTTGGGGGTGTCCTTTCTCCGGTTGCGCTGAAACACCCGATCACGCGGCTCAGAAAAGAACGACCCGACCGTCAGCGGATCGCATTCATTTATCAACTCGCGCGTCAACTTTTGAGCGGTAAACAACTGTACGACTTGACTCCGCGAGTGACGTTCGGGGAAATCATCCGCGGAAACGACCACGAGCACACGCTCGCCGAAATCGAACATGCCGCCCGCCGCACACTCGCCAACCACATGGCTTGGACAAATCCGTGAGACGCGAACTGCGTGTCTTTCATGATTCTGAAAAACTCAGCCGCCATGCGGCGAATTTGTTCATCGAGGAATCCAACAGATCGATACTCGAGCGAAATCGCTTCCTCACGGCACTGAATGGAGGTGGAACACCGACGCGTCTCTTTCAACTGCTGGCGTCCGAATATCGGGATGAAATTGATTGGAGCAAAGTCCACGTTTTCTGGGGAGATGAACGATGCGTCCCGCCGACCGACGAGGGGAGCAATTATCACCAAACACATCGAACTCTGTTGCGCAACGTACTGATCCCAGAAACAAACATCCATCGCGTGCAAAGCGAGCTTGATCCAGTTTCTGCGGCGAAGGAATATACCAAAGCCTTGAAATTGTTTGCCGAATCGCCGTTGGAATTTCCGCGCTTCGACCTCATCTACCTTGGCATGGGGGAAGATGGACACACCGCGTCTTTGTTCCCGAACTCGCCTGTGGAAGTAGATGATCCCGTGATTGCAGTAACCGCGAATTATAAAGACCGCCCCGCAAATCGCGTGACGCTGACACAACTCGTTTTCAATCAGGCGCGGATGGTCGTCATCATGGCAACCGGTGAAAAGAAGGCAATTACGTTGGCAGAAGTGCTGAGCGACAGATATAATCCAGCCCAATATCCCGCGCAGAGAATTGACTTGAAAGATGGTCAGTTAATTTGGCTGGTGGATGATGCCGCGGCGAGCAAGTTGCCGCGCAAGATAAGAGGGTTGAAATTTTGTGAAGGTTGAATAACCACCGGTGGTCGAGTAGTCCCGCGTGCAGTTCGCGGGACGTATCGAGACCACCAGGTTGAATCAAACAAAACAGCTTCAGGTTCGCTGTGGTCTCGATACGGGCTTCGCCCTACTCGACCACCGAGTTATTTTCATAAGGAGACATCATGGAACTCGCAATGATCGGTTTGGGAAAGATGGGATTGAACATGGCAACGCGCCTCGCGCGTGGAGGTCACCGCGTGGTCGGCTATGCGCGGACAGCCGCGACCGTAGACGAAGCCATCAAGAACGGTGCAGAAGGCGCGCACTCGCTTGCAGAGGCAGTAGGCAAACTCAAGTCGCCGCGCATTGTGTGGTTGATGGTACCCGCGGGACAAGTCACGCATGACACGGTGCAAGAATTATCAGGATTGCTTTCCAAGGGCGATATCGTCATTGACGGTGGAAACTCGAATTACAAGGAGTCTGTTAATCACGCTTCGATGCTCGAACCGAAGGGAATTGAATTCATCGACTGCGGCACAAGCGGGGGCATCTGGGGCTTGACGGAGGGCTACAGCCTGATGATCGGAGGCAAGCCTGAAGTGGTGGAAGAGATGCGTCCTATTTTCGAGACGCTCGCTCCCGCCGTCGACAAAGGCTGGGGACGCGTCGGTCCGCATGGCGCGGGGCATTTTGTCAAAATGATCCACAACGGGATCGAATACGGAATGATGCAAGCCTTCGCGGAAGGGTTCAGCATATTGAAAGCGAAGGAAGAATTCGACATGGACCTCGCGCAGATCTCGCATATCTGGCAGCACGGAAGCGTCGTCCGTTCGTGGCTGCTCGATCTCGCCGCTAACGCGTTGGACGACGACGCGACACTTTCGGAGATCAAACCGTGGGTGGCTGATTCTGGCGAAGGCAGGTGGACGGTGTTCGAGTCAATCGATCTGGATGTGCCCGCGCCAGTGTTGACCCTCGCGCTGCAAATGCGCTTCGCCAGCCGCGACGAGGAAAATTATTCCGCGCGCATGTTAGCCGCCCTGCGGAATCAGTTCGGCGGGCACGCGATCAAGAAAGCACAATAATGTCATTGCGAGGGCGGCGATCTTCCGCCCGTGGCAATCTCGTGTTTTTATGTAATACATGATTTGCAGGTTATACGAGATTGCTTTGTCGCTAACGCCCCTCGCAATGACACATGGTAGCTATTATGAACAACAACCTCCCCACCTCCATCATCATCTTCGGCGCGTCGGGCGACCTCACCCAGCGCAAACTCATCCCATCGCTGTTCAATCTGTACCGCAAAGGGCGCATGCCCAAACAGTTCCGCATCATCGGCTACGGCGGCACGGCATACACCGATGAAGCGTTTCGCACGCATCTCGAAGAGGGAGTCAAACAATTTGCATCGTTCGAGTTCAAACCTGAGCAATGGTCGGATTTCGCGCCGAATATTTTTTATCTGCAAGGCAAATACGACAAACTCGATGATTTCGAAAAACTCAGCGAAGCCATGGGCAAGTGGGAAAGCAGCAGTGCGAACCGAATCTATTACATGGCAACGCCGCCGGGCGTCTTCCCCAGCATCATCGACCTGCTGGGTCTCACCGAACAATTGACCGAACGCGAAGGTTGGCGGCGCGTCGTCATCGAAAAACCGTTCGGCACCGACCTTGCCTCCGCCCGCAAACTCAACGAGCAAATTCACAAGACCCTGCACGAGAACCAGATCTATCGCATCGACCATTATCTCGGCAAAGAGACCGTGCAAAATATTCTGGTCACGCGCTTTGCCAACACGATCTTCGAGCCTCTGTGGAACCGCAACTACATTGACCACGTGGAGATCACCGTCGCAGAAAAGGTCGGCGTGGAGCACCGCGCCCGCTTTTACGATAGCGTCGGCGTGATGCGCGACATGTTCCAGAATCACCTTTTGCAGTTGCTGTCGCTGGTAGCAATGGAGCCGCCGTCCTCGTTCGATGCCAGCGCATTGCGGAATGAAAAAGTCAAAGTGTTGTCTTCGATCCGCCCGATGAATGCGGAGGCGGTTGCGAAGAACACTGTCCGCGCGCAATACAAGGGCTACTTACAAGAGGACGGCGTCAATCCCGAATCGAAAACTCCAACCTACGCCGCGCTCAAACTGCAAGTGGACAACTGGCGCTGGCAGGGCGTCCCATTCTATTTGCGGTCGGGCAAAGCGCTGAAAGAGAAGTTGAGTCAGATCACCATCCAGTTCAAAGAACCGCCGCATCTATTGTTCAACGCGGCAGATGGCAACCCGAACCCGAACATGCTCGTCCTGTACCTGCAACCCGACGAAGGTGTGCACTGGCGTTTCGAGGCGAAAGTGCCGGATACGATCTCAGAGACGCGCTCGGTGGATATGGAATTCCACTATGCGGACTCGTTCGGCAAGACGGCGATCCCCGAAGCCTACGAACGCCTCTTGCTCGACACGATATCTGGTGACGCATCTTTATTTACGCGTGCCGACGAAGTGGAAACCGCCTGGGGACTCGTTGACCCCATCCTCGAAGCGTGGAACGCGACAAGCCAGCCTCTCGCCGCATACGATGTCGGCTCGTGGGGTCCCGCCAAAGCAGACGCCTTGCTCGCGCGTGATGCAAGAACGTGGTCCATGTGGGATGCGAGGAAAGAATAAAAAAAACTCGGAGACTTTTCTAATCTCCGAGTTTTTATTTGTAACTTGATATTAAAAGCTCACCAGTATCTGCCTCTCGGTGCTTTCCCCTCAGGATTCGTCAAGTTTACATCGTCGGATTTTGTGGAGGAAGTTCCCGCGTCGAGTTGGTTTACGATAAATTGTCCAAATCAGAAATATCTTTTATTCTGCCGCTGGCTTTCTTATTCTTCTTCAGATTTTCCAAGTCAATCAGGTTTATTTCAACGCCGTCAATTTCAGTAATAATTCGTGAGGCGTAACATTCATCGAATTCAACCCCGGAAATTGAAGTCGAAATCTCAAGCCGCATAGGCGGGAAACCCATTCGGATAATCTTCGGTTTTTGCAAGAACAGTTCGGGTTTTAATTCGGGATCATCTAATCCAAAGGTACGCAACGTGACTACAAGTTTTCGGGCGTTATCAGGATGGATGGCAACCCAAATATCCAAGTCATCTGTAGCACGCGGATAGCCATGATAACCGACGGCATATCCCCCAATCAGCAGATACTGTACATCATTCTCTTTCAGTAATTTCAAGAACTCTTTGAAGTCGGACGGCAGCGTCAGAGCCATAATTTATCCTCCGCAGAATTTCCATGTATTCCAGGCGTTCGATAGGCGTGCGGGAAAGCCAGTATTCCTTATCCTGCTTGTCAGCTTCTTCGAACGAAGACACAACAGAGAATACTGTTTTATCTAATTTAGGGAATTTATATTCATCCATGAGTTAAGTATAGCATAGGAAGGAGGTCAGGGTTAAAACAACTTCGGTAGTCTTGAAGAATTCAAAAGTTATATTCTCAATATCGTCCGCGAGAAAGTACCACCTCCGGATTCGGCAACTCATTCTCCCTCGCTGGGAACACTTGCACGGCACACGCCTTGAACTCAGGGATCTTCGCCTGCGGGTCGAGTGCGTCGTTCGTCAATAAATTCGCGGCGGCTTCGGCGAAATGGAAGGGAATGAACACCACGCCAACGGTTGTTTTCTCTGTAACGGTCGCACGCAATACAACTTCGCCGCGACGTGACGTGACACGCACGGGCACGTTATCCGTGATGCCGTGCATCTCGGCGTCCGCAGGGTGGATTTCGACGCGCGCTTCGGGGTAAGCTTCGTCGAGGGCGGAGTTACGCGTCATGGTGCCTCCGTGCCAATGTTCGAGCACGCGTCCTGTGGTGAGGATGAACGGAAATTCATCGTCGGGTTCTTCCATCACGTGCACATAATCGAGCGAAATGAATTTGCCACGTCCGCGCGGGAAAGACTCTTTGAACAACGTCGGTGTGCCGGGATGATTCTCGTCTGGCACGGGGTAGATCAAGCCTACCTTCTCGATGCGCTCGTAGGTGATGCCGGCGTAGTCCTTGTTGAGGGATGCCATCTCGCGCAGGATCTCTTCGGGATTGGAATAATTCCACTTGGATGAATCAACTCCCAATCGCGGTTCGATGCGAAGAGCCAAATCGCAGAGGATTTGCCAATCGGGGCGAGACTGTCCACGCGGGGGTTGAGCCGTGCGGACGCGCTGCACGCGTCGGTCCGTGTTGGAGAACGTCCCATCCTTTTCGGCGAACGGAGTCGCGGGCAGGAAGACGTCCGCAAACGCGCCGGACTCGTTGATGAACACATCTTGCGAGACGAGGAATTCAAGATGCGCCATGTGTTTGCGCGTCTCGTTGAGATTCGGTTCAGACATCATCGGGTTCTCGCCCATGATGAAAAGCGCACGCACGCCGCCTTCATGAGCATGACTCAAAATTTCGGTCGTGGTGAGACCGAGTTTGCGCGGAAGCCCGTTGGGTTCGATGTTCCACAACTTTTCCCATTTCGCGGCGTGTTCTTCGTTGTCCACGCGTTGATAGCCGGGGTAGAAGAACGGCATCGCGCCCATGTCGCTCGCGCCCTGCACGTTGTTCTGTCCGCGCAACGGATTTAGCCCCGTGCCATCGCGCCCAATGTGACCGGTGAGCAAAGCCAGATTCACAAGTCCCAACGCGGAGGCTGTTCCATGCGAGAGTTGTGAAATACCCATGCCCCAATAGATCGCGGCGTTGTTCGCATTTGCATACAAGCGTGCGGCTTTGCGAATATCTTCGGCTGGCACGCCAGAGATTTCCTCCGCGTATTCAGGCGTAAATTTTTCAAGTGACTCGATGAACTCGTTGAATCCTTCGGTGCGATTGGCGATGAAATCGGTGTTGATGAGATTCTCTTTGACGATGACATGCGCCATCGCTGAGAATACCGGCACGTTCGTACCGGGCTTGAGCGGAAGCCACAACTCGGCGAAGTCCACCAAGTCAATGCGGCGTGGGTCGATGACGATCATCTTCGCGCCGTTCTGCTTCACCGCTTCCTTCATTTGCAATGCGATGATGGGATGATTCTCGCTCGTGTTCGAACCGGTGACGATGAACACGTCGCTCATCATCACCTGTGAAGCTGTGTTGCTCATCGCCGACGTTCCCAACGACTGGAGCAGGGCAACCACACTCCCCGCATGGCACAAGCGCGTGCAATGGTCAACATTGTTCGTGCGGAACAACGCACGGAAAATTTTCTGCAAAAGGTAGTTATCTTCGTTCGTCGCTTTTGCACAACAATACACCGCCATCGCGTCGGAACCGTCGCGCTGGTAGATCCGTACGAGGTTGTCGGCGGTGATATTCAACGCGGTGTCCCAATCCGTTTCGACCCAATCCCAGAGATTGGAGATTTTCGAATCCGCGATTGGTTTACCATCCTTGCTCACAGCGAAGACCTGCTCACGACCCTCTGGCTTGGGTTTGCCTTCGAGCAAGTATCTTCGCACGAGAGGCGTGGTCACGCGCTTGGGGTGATAGATGAAGTCGTAGCCGAAGCGCCCCTTGACGCACAGGTTTCCATGATTGACAGGCGAATCGAACGGCGAGGTGACTTTGAAGATAAAGTCGTCTTTGACATGCAGTTGCAAATTGCATCCCACGCCGCAATAGGGGCAGGTGGTGGTGACGACCCGGTCTGCCAACACTCGATCTGAATCTGATTTCAATTCGGCAACCATGAAGAATCCTCTCTCATCAATGTTCTGGACGGCTGGGGCGATCCATAAAACAAACCGCCCCGCGCGATGCCTGCACGGGGCGGATTCATGCGCTGGGCGCAATTATACTCTCTCGATTTTCACCGCGCTTACTTTGTACTCAGGGATCTTTGCCACCGGGTCAACAGCCGCGCCGGTCAGCGCATTGGTGGGAACCTCGGCAAAGTGGAAGTTCATGAAGACCATGCCGCGTGGCAATGTGTCGGTGAGGCGCACTTTGCCGGTCGCTTCGCCGCGGCGGGAGGTCACGCGAATCATATCGCCGGTCGCGATGCCAAGTTTCGCTCCGTCTTCCTCGTTTACCTGAATTTCTCCTTCAGGAACGATCCAATCCAAACCTTCCGAACGGCGGCTCAACGTCCCGCCATGCCAATGCTGGAGGACGCGTCCCGTGTTCAGCGTAAAGGGGTATTCTTCATCAGGGTTTTCGGCTGGCTCGCGGAAAGTCAACGGCGTGAATTTACCGAGTCCGCGCGTGAATTTTTCCTTGTGCAAGATCGGCGTACCGGGATGTTCAGTGTTCGGACAGGGCCATTGCAATCCGTTTGGAAAAAGCCTCGCATGGCTGATCCCAGCCATACTCGGAGTCAGAGCCGCAATTTCGTCGTACACGGCAGAGGCGCTGGCATAATTCCAATCCGAAACAGGGTGAATCACATCCGAAGCAACTTTCCCATCTGAGCCGCTTAAACGGTTGCCGAGATCGCAGATGATGTCGAGGTCACGTCGCGCATCGCCGGGAATGGGCAGCGCCGGGCGCACCAGTTGCACGCGCCGCTCGGTGTTGGTGAACGTGCCGTCCTTCTCTGCAAAACTCACGCCGGGCAATACCACGTGCGCCAGTTGTGCGGTCTCGTTGAGGAAAATATCCTGCACAACCAGGAATTCGATTTCATTCAACGCCTCGCGCACATGGTTTGTGTTCGGATCAGAGAGGATCGGATTCTCACCCATGATATACAGCGCCTTGATACGACCATCCAGCGCTCCGTTCATCAACTCGGTGACAGTCAGCCCGGGTTTTGGCGGGATCTTCACATTCGTCTGCCACGCGGTCTCGAACTTTGCGCGAACGGCTTCATCGATCACAGACTGATAACCCGTGATGACATTCGGAAGGCCGCCCATATCGCACGCGCCTTGTACGTTGTTCTGCCCGCGTAATGGATTGACGCCCGTGCCGGGTCTGCCGAAGTTGCCGGTTAACAACGCGAGATTCGCCAACGCCTGGACGTTATCCACTCCGTGCGACGACTGCGTGATACCCATCGCCCAGAAGATCGCGGCGCTTCCCGCCCGACCGTACAGTTGCGCGGCTTCAACGATCATTTCCGTAGGGACGCCGGTAATGTCCTCCGCCCATTGCGGAGTGCAATCCCTGACCGCATCCTTGAAGGTGTCGAAATTTTCCGTGCGCGCCGCAATGAATTCGTTATCCTCCAACCTTTCGTCAAGGATGACGTGCGCCATCGCGTTGAGCAGTGCAACGTCGGTACCTGAACGCGGACGGATTTGGATCGCGGCAAACTCCGCCAGTTCGATCTCGCGCGGGTCGATCAGAATCAACTTCGCGTCGCGTTGACGAACCGCTCTCTTCATCTCAAGGCTGATGACGGGATGCGCCTCGGTGGTGTTGCTTCCGGTGACGAGAAGAACATCCGCAAGGTGAATATCCGCGATGGAATTGGTCATCGCGCCTGAACCCAGTGTTGCCGCCAGACCGGCGACAGAACTGGAGTGTCAGAGCCGCGCGCAGTGATCGACGTTGTTCGTGCCGATCAAGCCGCGCGCCACCTTTTGGAGGAGATAATTTTCCTCGTTCGTGCATTTCGCCGAGACGAGAAAGCCAATCGAGTCGGGTCCGTATTTGTCACGTATTTCGAGGAGCCTCGCGGCAACGTGTCCCATCGCCTCATCCCAATTTGCGGGGATGAGCTTGCCATTCATCCGCATCAACGGCTGTGTCAAACGATCCTTCGAGTGGATGAAGTCATAGCCAAAGCGTCCCTTCACGCACAGGTTGCCCTTGTTTGCAGGCGCATCGAATGGCGATGTCACTTTGTAGACCACATCTTCCTTGATGTGCAGGTTCAGCATACACCCCACTCCGCAGTAGGGACAGGTAGTTGTGATAATTCGGTCGGGTTTGATCATTAATCTCTCCAATTGAACCGCGAAGCTCGCTAAGAACGCAAAGAAAATTTATTCATCTTCGCGACCTTCGCGTTCTTTGCGGTTATCTATCTTTCCTCTTTTTGCGCCCTGTATTCAACACACTGATCTCACTCGGGCTCATTCCCTGTTGCAACAAGTACTCACGTTTCGGTTTCAACGCGCCTGTGGGACAAACTCCCACGCATTGACCACACAACACACAACTCGTTTCGGGGATGGCTTTATCGAAGAATGTGCCGATCTGTGTTTCATAGCCGCGCCCCTCGAAGTTGATGGCGTACGTGTACTGCGCATCCTCCGCGCAGACTTGCACACATCGCCAACATAACAGGCATTTCGAGTAATCGCGCACATACATCGGGTTGTCGTCTTTGACTTCCGACTCGCGGCGTTCTGCATCGGGGAAGCGATTCGTGTCCGTGCCGTAAATTTTCATCATCGTTTGGATTTCATCCGCTTCGGACAAATCCATCGTGGAATCGAGCATCTCCAGAATCGTCTTACGCGAACGGACGACTTTCTCGCTTCGCGTGTGGACCTTCATCCCTGCCCCGGCTTGGACGACGCACGCGGGCTGAAGCACTCTCGACCCCTCCACCTCGACAACGCACATTCTGCACAACCCGTTCGCCGTCGTTGCATCGTGATAGCAGATCGTCGGCACATCTGCGCCAAGTTCACGTGCAATATCGAGCAAAGTTTTTCCTTGCTCGGTGGTGACCTCTTGTCCGTCAATGGTTAGAGTGAGTTCCATTAATTCTCCGTTTGAAACATTTCGGGCCACAACTTCATCGCGGACAACACCGCGCTCGCGGCAGTCTGACCTAAACCGCACAAACTAGCATCCGTCATCGTCCAGCCGACATCTTGCAGGCGGATCAAGTCGCCTTCGAGAGTTTTTCCTGATGCAACGCGGTCAAGGATTTCCATTTGGCGTTGCGTTCCCATCTGGCAGGGATAACACTTGCCGCACGATTCGTGCGCGAAGAAGTGACCGAGGCTCTTCAACACGTGCCGCATGTCGCGCGTCTCGTCGAAGACCATCACCACGCCGGAGCCGAGGGGCAAACCAGCGGCACGCAGATCTTCAAAGGTCATTTTCACATCGAGGTGTTCTGCAGTTGCAAACGCGCCTGCCGCGCCACCGAACAAGACGGATTGAAGTTTCTTGCCATCCGCAACACCGCCCGCCATTTCGAGCAACTCGCGCAACGTCACGCCGAACGGGATTTCGTAGACGCCGGGCGTGGTCACATCGCCAGAGACGCAGAACAATTTTGGTCCCGGTGATTTCTCCGTTCCGATCTTGCGATATTCACCTGACCCAAGCGAAAGGATCAACGGCACGCTGCACAAAGTTTCGACGTTGTTGATGACGGTCGGCTTGCCGAACACGCCGTGAGTCGTCGGGAAGGGCGGCTTGATACGCGGAAAGCCGCGCTTCCCTTCGATGGACTCGAACAGCGCAGTCTCCTCGCCACAAATGTAAGCGCCCGCGCCGACGCGGATTTCAATGTCGAATTTTTCGTTCAGGTAACCAGCCGCGCGCGCTTCGGTCAACGCGTTTTCCAATACCGGTACGATGTACGGATACTCGCCGCGGATGTAAATGTATCCTTTTGTCGCACCGATAGCATACGCGGCGATGCACATCCCCTCTATTGTGCGATGCGGATCGTCAATGAGCAAGATTCGATCTTTGAAAGTGCCCGGCTCGGATTCGTCCGCGTTGCAGATGATGTATTTCTGGTCGGCAGACGCTTTCGCCGCGCCTTCCCATTTGATACCCGTTGGGAATGCCGCGCCGCCGCGCCCCACCAAGCCCGAGGCTTTAACCTCGGCGATCACATCTTCGGGTTTCATCGTCAGCGCTTTTTTGAGCGCGGAATAGTCACCGTATTTTGCAAGCGAAGTCGTGCCGTTCCCGCAGTTGGCGGTCAACATGCGGATCGGACCGTAAACCATGGACGCTGGACGATCATCTGCCTTCGTTCCATCGCCAACCGTCCATCCTCCATCGTCCATCGTCCATACCGCTGGCGCATGTTCACAAAGCCCCAGGCACGGACTCGGCTCAATGGTGAGAGACAGGTCGCCCTTCGTTTGACGCGGTCTCAGTTCGTGATGAGAACAGAGGTGATCCAGAATTTTGTCCCCGCCTTTGAGCGCGCACGCCACGTCGGCGCATACGCGAATCACATGGCGGCTGGTCGTCTCGTTGTAGAAGAGCGAGTAAAACTCGATCACGCCATGCACGTCGGCTAGCGGCACGCGCAGTGACCGCGCGATCTCTGCCGCGACCGGCTCGGAGACCCAACCATAAATTTTTTGAGCCGCATGCAAGGCTGGCAACAGCCCCGAGCGGCCCAACGGAATGTAGGATTCGATCGCAGGTTTCAAGGGTGTGAGGTCGTGGTCTGCCATAAAATCTCCGGGCAGAAGTATAGCCGAAAAATATCAACCCGGACTAGTGATGTTCGGCTTAACTGGCGTCGAAGATACATCGAATTCGCATGACACGTGAAAACATCAGACATGATTTTGTAACCTGCCGGCTACATCCCCGCGGGAATGCCGGGGTTATAGTTGCTGATGCCTTTGTGCGACGAGAGGAAGTGAACTCAATTTGGAACTGGAAAAGGCGCGGCGATGATGGAGCAACTGCCCAATTTCATAGGACGAAACCGCCGGGCGATACTTATCACGCTGGGCATTTTGCTGTTGTGTTGGTGGGGACGCGAACCACTCGAGGAATTCCTGCTTTGGATCGTGGATCGCGAGGCGGTGGCGGACTACATGGTGAGCTACGGAGATTGGGCGATGGCGGTCTATCTCTCTTTGCTCATTTTGCAAGTGATCGTCGCGCTCGTGCCGGGTCAGGCGCTGGTCTTTGCGGCTGGGTACGTTTTCGGATTTCTCCCCACGTTCCTTGTGACGGTTCCCGTCGCGGTGTTGAGTAGCCAGCTTGCCTTCTTTCTGGCACGCCGGTTTGGCAAGCCCATCGCGTACCGGCTCGCAACGCAAAAAGCCATTGATCGCTGGGAGGGGATGGCGCGCCACCAGGGAATCCTTTTTTACTTTCTAGCCTTCAACCTGCCCATCTTTCCCTCTGACGCGATGTGCTACGTGGCTGGCTTGGGAACGATCAGCGGAATGCGATTCCTCGCCGCAAATTTTCTCGGGCGACTCGTTTCGACGACTTTCACCGTTGCGGTTGGCGCATACGGATTCAATATGCCGTCCTGGTTTTGGATGGTTGTCGCTGTGGCGGTTCTATTCTTTTATTTCGGTTGGGGTTGGTATGCGCGCGAGAACAATATCAAGATAAAAAGGGAAATCTAAACATTCAGGTTCGCTGTCGGCAGGAAGCGCGGTTGCCGGCGGAATTGCGTCGCCTGCTCGAAGGCGTACGCGATTTTGATCAATGTCGGCTCCTGCCAAGCCGTTGAGAAAAATGAAACACCGATCGGCAAACCAAACACATAACCGGCGGGAACCGTGATGTGCGGATATCCCGCCACCGCTGCGGGCGAGGTGGATTCCATATCCCAATTCGGCGCGTCGCCGTTGGCAAGGTCGATCACCCACGCGGGTCCGCCCGAAGGCACGATGATCGCATCGAGTTTGTATTTGTGAATCGTCGCGTCGATGCCTTGCTTACGCGCGAGGCGCAAATTCTTCGCCAGCGCGGTTTTGTATTTTCGATCTTTCAACGACCCCCTCTCCTGCGCCATCGTCATGTGCTCCTGACCAAAATACGGCATCACCTTGTCGTTGTTTTCCTCGTTGAAGCGAATTACGTCCTCCATCGAATGCACCTGCACACTGTCGTCGAGCGACTTCAAATATAAATTCAGATCGGCTTTGAACTCGTAGTGCAACACTTCCATTTCACTTTCGCTGAACTTATCGAAGTGCTTCACGTCCACCGGGTCAATAACGACCGCGCCCAGTTGTTTCATCGCCTCGATACACGTTTCGAAAATTTTCAAGACGCGCGGATTCGTCCCCACCATCTTTCGCGCGACGCCGATACGCGCACCTTTGAAACCGTCACGGTCAAGGAATTTTGAGTAATTGGACAAACCCCGCTTCCTGCTCGGACGTGTGGCTGGGTCGCCAGCGTCGACACCGGTCATCGCCCCAAGCAAGAGTGCGGCGTCTGCGACCGTCCGCGCCATCGGACCGGGCGTATCCTGGCTGTGCGCGATGGGGATGATCCCGCTCCGGCTTAGCAATCCGACGGTGGGCTTGATGCCAACAATTCCGTTCGTCTGCGCGGGACAGATGATCGAGCCGTCTGTTTCGGTGCCGACTGAGGCGACGCACAAATTCGCCGCCACTGCCGCGCCCGACCCGGAGGATGAACCGCACGCGGAGCGGTCCAACGCGTACGGGTTGCGCGTCAAGCCGCCGCGCGACGACCATCCGCTGATCGAACGTTTCCCGCGGAAGTTCGCCCATTCGCTTAAGTTGGTCTTGCCGAGAATCACCGCGCCTGCTTTGCGAAGTTGCTTCACAATGAACGCATCTTGCGCGGCAACATTGCCTTCCAAGGCAAGCGACCCGGCAGTTGTTTGCATTCGGTCATGTGTGTCGATGTTATCTTTTAGAAGGATCGGGATGCCATGCAAAGCCCCGCGCGTCTTTTTCTTCTTTCGTTCCGCATCCAGCTTGCTGGCGATGTCTATCGCGTCGGGATTTATTTCGATGACCGAATTAATATGCGGACCGTTCTTATCCACCGCCTCGATACGCCCCAAATACAATTCAGCAAGCTGACGCGCGGTCAACTCGCCCGAATCCAATTTCTGCCTGAGTTCCGAGATCGTCCACTCCGGCAGGATCATTTATCGTCCGCCGCCGGTGATGTAATGCTCCAATTGTGAGATCATGGATTTCTGCACTTCCACCACTTCGCGCAGCACATCGCGCACCGAGAGCATCCCCGCCAGTTTGCCGTCCGCGTAGACCGGGAGATGGCGAATGTTTCGCTCGATCATCAACTTCATGCAGGCTTCGAGGTCTTCGTCCGCTTCGATGGTGATGACCTTGCCGGTCATGATGTCTTTGACCTTGGAGTCTTTCGCGCTCTTTCCCTCCAGTTCGAGTTTGCGCACGCAATCCCGCTCGGACAAAATGCCCTTCATCTCGCCGCCGTCCATAACCAGCAATGCGCCGGTGTTGTGCCTAGCCATCAGTCTCAATGCTTCCAGCACGCTGGCAGTGGAGGCAATCGTAAAGACTTCGCTGCCTTTCTTGCGGATCATGTCGCGGACGGTAGCCATGGTTCGCTCCTTGTTGCGGTATTTGTCGAAAGTATAGACTCAAACGGGTATGAATGCAAGCAATCACCGACAAAAATTATCAGAATATATTCTGCTTGATCTTCCAAAAACCGGTGATCTCACGAATCTCCTCGGGGCTGAGTCCGCCTTCGCCACCGGTGAGCAGGTGGAGGGTCTCGTAGTGAGCCGCTGTCTCGGCATATTCGATCAAGTCCAAAGCGTGGAGGATGGACTCGTCCGCCCGCGCCATCACTCCATGCCGCGCCCAGACCACGATCTGGTGATTACGAAGCGCAAGTTTCGTTTCGACCACGAGCTGGGCAGAACCCGGCATCAGAAAGGGAAGGACGCCGATTCCCTCCGGCATGTTTGCGATGGTCTCCGGTTGCCAGCGCAAGAGGCGTTGGTTGAGGGTTTTCTCATCCTGAAAATCGGCGCGGTGACTGAGTGCGGTGAGATAGATGGGTTGGGCGTGCAGAACGGCATGTAGGGATACTTTGCCCTCCCGCATCCGGTCCGCGTGGACGCCCAAATGTGAGTTGAATTCGCTTGTGACCCGCTGGAATTGCCGCTGTGGAGACGTGAATAATTTGCCGTTACGCCCGCCCGGCTCCACAAGAACACAGGCGAGGTTGGCAAGCGGCGCCTCGGCAATATCGCCCAACCGCCGACCCGACCCAGAGACGACAAGCATCATCCCTGCCAGTTCAGGCGCGTGATGCGGCAACTCTATGGATTCGACTTGCGGAAAGAATCCGCTCACATCTTGCGGCGCGCGCAGGCAAACGGAAAGATTCCCAGCCGCGCCTTCCGCCGCGTCGATCTCGGAAAGTTTTTTCCCCGCCTGCCCAAGTTGATAGAGAATGTTGTCCAAGTGAAGCGTGTTAGATTTAGACATTTATTTTTTCGAATTGTATCAACCAAACGACCGGGCGGCAACAAACATTTCTGGCTCAAGGCGCCGAGAGCATCAAATTGTAAGTTATTCAAGAATTCCATGAATGATCATTGGTGGACAAAATAAAAGACTCCCTCGGGCTGGGAGTCTTCTTTCATCTGTCGGGGTGCCGAGATTTGAACTCGGGACCTCACGGACCCGAACCGTGCGCTCTACCGGTCTGAGCCACACCCCGAAAGCGTGAGCATTATACCATCCCACTTTGTTTCCGCAAGTTATGGGTTGAGCAAAACTTCCTGGCTGTACAGGTAAAACAGCCCGGCGATGCGGTCGTCATCCTGTCGAATTGTCAGCCGCGCGGTGACAGGCGCGGAAATATCGTAGGGTATCGTTGTCTCTACCATCTGCGGGTTGAGCTGATTCACCGAGATCACGCGCAAGCCCAATGACCTCCCCTCCGGGTCGATCAATTCCACGATGACCGGCTCAAGGTTGAAGGGCCACAGGTCCATACGGAGGTTGAGGATGCCGCCAGATGCCGATTCTTTCGAGGTGGGGTTGAACACGCGCACCGGTTCATACGGATTCCCCGGGGTGGTGATTTCGTCCACACCTGAGGATAGCAGTATTATTCGAACGGAGTTCACCGATTGCACGCGTCCTTGCTCGTCCTGTGTGCTGATGGAAAGCCTCCCCAACTCTGCCGCAGCGCGAATTTCAAAGGAGATTCTTATCGTTTGGAGGACGCCCTCGGTGGAAGTTGGCACGTTGCGTTTGAGGGTGCGGGTGAGGAGTCTCCCATCCTCGCCGAACAAATCAACTTGCACGATCTTGCTCTTGCCGGTGATGATGTCCATCTTCAAGGTAATGGGTGACACCACCTTAGACATCGGACCCGGCGAAGTAATCAGTATCGCGGCTTGTTTGTGACCGGGGATTGACGTGACGGTAAACGTCGGTGCAGGTGTTAGCGTGGAAGTCGGTCTGCGCGTGACTGTCGGAGTCACTAACGCGGACAACGCGACAGAGGTCTCTGTCGCGGCGAGGTTCGCGGCTTCTGCGGTCTGCGCGATGATGGTCGGCAGGAACTCGGGTGGAATCGCCGTAGGGATGGGACTCGAAGTTGGGGCGGCGCATCCAGCTAAAAGTCCGAGGATGGAAGCGAGCAAAAGGAGATGTGGTTTCATTAAAAATGAACCGTCATTGCGAGGAGCGGCGCTTTGCGCCACGACGACACGATCCCCAACAGGATGATGGAGATTATGTCGTCAGCCTTCGGCTTCCTCGCAATGACGAGAAACAAATTACAACGAATAGATCTCGCCGTACTTCTTCTTCAAGTAACGAACGTACGGCGCGGGCGTGATCATCGAACCGGTCACATTTTGCACGAGTGTTTGCGGTTCGAACTTTTGCCCGTGACGGTGAATGTTCTTGCGGAGCCAGCCAAGCAGTTCGCTGAAATTACCCTTGCGGATTTGCTCGTCCAACCCGTTGATATCTTTGTTGATCTTCTCCCACAGTTGCGCGGAGACAAGGTTGCCGAGCGCGTACGTGGAAAAATATCCGATCGAGCCGCTTGACCAGTGAATATCCTGCAAAACGCCTTTCGCATCGTTGGGTGGAACGACACCGAGATATTCCTTCATCTTTGTGTTCCAAATCTCTGGCAAGTCTTTCAAGTTGACCTTGCCTTCGACCATCGCGATCTCCAATTCAAGGCGGAGCATGATGTGCAGGTTGTAGGTCGCTTCGTCGGCGTTCACGCGGATGAGCGACGGCTGGACCTTGTTGATGCCCTTGTAAAAGGTTTTGAGGTTGACGTTTCCCAACTGGGACGGGAAGGTCTTTTTCAGTTTGGGATAGAAATGTTCCCAGAACGGAAGCGAACGACCGACGAGATTCTCCCACATGCGCGATTGCGATTCGTGGATCGCGAGCGAAGTTCCGCTCTCCAGCGGCGTGCGTTCGTAGTCGGGATCCACGCCCTGCTCGTACATCGCGTGACCCGATTCGTGCATGGTGCTGAACAAGGTCGCCATGGGGTTTTCAGTTTCAAACCGCGTGGTGATGCGCACATCGTTGACGCTGAAGGTGGTCTCGAACGGATGCGGCGCTTTATCCTGCCTGCCGCGGCTCCAGTCGTAGCCGAATTTGCCGACAACCTCCACGCCGAAGTCCCACAACTTTTGTTCGTTGTATTTCTTGTGAAGAAAATCGTCCTTTACCTGTTTGCTCGCCGCGATGGCTTTGATCAACTCGACTTGTTGCGGTCGCAGTTCATCGAAGATGACTTTCACATCGGCGGTCTTCATGCCGGGTTCGTAATCGTCGAGCAATGTGTCGTACGGATGATCCGCTTTTGGATGAAAGGAAATATATTTGCGAACCAGTTCTAGCACCTTCTCGAGATGAGGGAGGAAGATCGAAAAGTCCGATTTGCCTTTTGCTTCCACCCATGCCTCGAACGCTTTGGACGTGACAACAGCCTGCTCCACGACAAACGAAGGCGGAACGCGTTTTGCCTTTTCGTAGTTCCTTGAAGCGACGCGAATCATCGCGGCTTCGTCGGAGGCGGGGTCTGCCCCGGCAAATTCCTGCTTCAAATCGTCGAGCAACCTGCCGACCTCATCGGCAATGAACTTTTCCTGTGCGATCTTACCGAGCGTGCCAAGTTGTTGACCGCGCGCCTCGCCGCCGGCGGGTGGCATGTTCACTTGTTGATCCCAGCCTAATACTGCTTGCGCGCGGTTGAGGTCAGACACTTCGCCGAGAATTTCTTTCAGTTGATTCAATTTTTCAGACATTATTTCTCCTGTTGTTTTTCGTCATTGCGAGGAAGCCC
>CAZQES010000014.1:30812-37150 GCA_964591425.1 uncultured Anaerolinea sp. | reverse complement strand
GGTGTTGGGCGAACGTTACGGCGAGGGTGAATACAAACTGGAGTTGAACGACAGCATGATCACCGTCCGCGCGGAGAGGTCGGAGAGTGGATTCATGGCCACACTGCTCTCGCCGGAAACCCGTTCCGAAGATGCGCCGAAAGTTTATGTGAAGAAGATGCTCACGGCATTCAACTTGAACATGGATGATTTGAACCCGGGCTTCCCCGTCCGTTTTGCGAACGCGGGAGCCAACAAACATTTGATCCTTTTCGTCAAGGATCGTAAAACGCTCGCGGACATGACCTATCCTTTCGAGGAGGTCAAAGCCCTGATGGCTGAACAGGACTTGGTGACGATCAACCTGCTTTGGCGCGAGTCGGACGCGTTGTTCCATTCACGAAATCCGTTCGCTTCGGGCGGAGTGTACGAAGACCCAGCCACCGGCGCAGCCGCGGCGGCATTGGGCGGCTATTTACGCGATATTCAATGGAAAGGCAACAGCGAATTCACGATCCTGCAGGGAGAGGATATGGGAGTGCCGTGCCGACTGCTGGTGAAGTATGATTCGAAAAGTGTGGCGGTCAGCGGTGAGACGCGGTATATTGACGAAAAAATAGTCAACCACAGGAGGAATCTTACCATCAAACTCATCGAACTTGCCTACTTCACCGATAACGTCCAAGCGCTGGCGGACTTCTACCGCGCCCTGCTCGGCGCGGAGCCTGTCGCCCGATCGGACGATATGGCGATCTACCTGTCCGGCGAGACGAAGATATTCATCCACAAATCCTACCCGCCCTCGGAGGGAGATTTGCCGCCCAGCAATCACATCGCCTTCGCGGTCGAAGATGTGGACGCCGCCTGCGCTTCGCTGACCCAACGCGGGCTGACCCTCGAAATCCCGCCAAAGGACTACTACTGGGGGCGCTCCGCTTACCTGCGCGACCCCGATGGTCATCAGGTGGAGATCACCGTAACCAATTCGTAAAATTTTCACGCGCCCCTATTGCGATTCACTCTGGGTTTTTGTATAATCTTTGAAGATCACTCTGAGCAAAAGGAGAATCCCATGAACGACCTGCGACAGACACAAGACACACCCGAACCCACTCCGACCCCGATGCCGGAGCCGGAACCTACTCCCACGCCGGAGCCCGTATTGCATCCGGTGGCGACGCCTGCTTTGGCTCCGAAAGTAGCGGCAAAACCAAAAGCCAAGCCCAAGAAGAAGGCGGCGCCGAAAAAGAAAAATGTCAAATCAAAGAAACCCGCCCGCAAAGCGCAGGCAAAAAAGCCGGTACGACGAGCCGCGACCAAGAAAGCCGCCCGCTCCACCCGCAAAGCAAAAGGGAAATCTGGCGGAAAGTCGAAATCCAAGCGGAGCACCGGCAAAGCCACCGCCACACGGTCAACCCGCCAGCGAAAATAGTCCGCTACATCGATCAAAAAGGATCGCGCGATTTGTCGCGCGATCCTTTTGTTTTAACGAAACTTTCCCATCACCTCTTCCACGAATAACGCATAGGATTCGGGATCGTTACCAGCGAAATCCATGCACAGGTGATCCGCGCCGACGCGCTCATACTCGCCAATAACATCCACCAGTTGTGAGGGGGTGCCGACCAACGCCATCCACGGTTCGACTCCCTTGGGGAGGAGCCGTTCATTTTTTATCTTCAGGTCTTTCTCCGTCCGCGCGCAAACGACCAGATCGTAGGTGGTCTTTTCGATCGTGGATTCATCGCGCCCCATCTCATCGCAGTGACGATTCAACGTTTCGCGTTGCTTCACGAATTCATCAGGCGGACCCCACAAGTTGCACGCGTCACCCATCTCGGCGATCAGGCGCAGGGTGATCTTCGGTCCCACGCCACCGATCAAAATGGGAGGATGAGGCGTTTGCAACGGCTTGGGTTCGAGGATCGCATCCTCCACGCGGAAATATTTCCCATGAAACGTAAAACGTGGATGGGTCCACAACCCGAGGATCAACTGCAACGCTTCCTTCATCTGTTCGAGGCGGACGGAACCTTTTTCGGGGAATTCAAATCCATACGCTTGATACTCAGGTCTGAATCCGCCCGCGCCGAAACCGAAGTTCAACCGTCCGCCGCTGATGTGATCGAGACTCGCCGCCATGCGCGCCAACAACGCGGGATTACGATATCCGACCGGGCTGACCATCGCCCCCAAGCGGATTCGACTCGTCACCGCCGCCAGCGCTGGGAGAACTGTCCACGCGTCGAGGAACGGTTCTTCCTCCGAGCCGTGCGCAGGCAATTGGTAGAAATGATCCATCACCCAGAACGAATCGAACCCATCCCCTTCGGCGCACTGGATGCGGGTTTTCGTATCTTCCCAAATATCACCCGTGCCGCCGGGGTAAACGAAGGACGTATTGCGAAGCCCGAATTTCATACCAGCGATTTGCCTATGCTTTCCATACAGCGGAGTATAATCGAGCCATTCATCCACGAGTTCATTGTGAGGCGCTCATGAACGCAGATTTCAAAATCACATCTGAACAGCGCGAAGCATTGCAGGCTGGGGTGGTGGTGACGATCTTTCGCATCGGCGGCTGGCTCGACGCGCAAAGCGAAGGTCAATTGCTCGAACAAGCGCGTGTGGCGTACGACGGCGGCGCACGGCGACTCTTGATCGACATGAGCGATCTCGACACGCTCACCAGCGCGGGCATGCGCGCCATCCAGAAGGTGTACCAGATGTACACACCGAAAGAAGAGCAATTCAAAGTGGCGCGCCTGAAATTATGCAATGCGCCGCCCCAGATCTACAACGTGCTGGGCATCACGGGTTTTCTGCAGAACATCCCCATGTACGAAAGCCTCGAAACCGCGCTTGATTCGTTCGATCAGGAATAGTTCACAACCCACAGGGCTTTTCGGAAAACCGAAGAGCCTTTTATTTTGCGTCACGTTGTACCCTCTTTGAATCCAGCCCGCGGACGACCCGGTGAATCGGCTGGTTTGTTAACTCGTTGCAAGCCGTTAACTTTGAAAGGAGGGCTACAATTGCTCGCCTTGAAAGTCATGGGTTTATGCAGATTCATCCCTTCGCAGTTTTTCTTCTTCTTTCGGCGTTGATCACGTTGACCGCCTCAGCGATTGCCTGGCGCCGTTCCGCTCCGGGCTCCTTCACGTTGGGGTTATTGTTGCTATCGATGACGGTCTGGTCAGGGGCATATGCGATGCGCCTGTTCAATATTCCGGTTGAACAACAGATTTTCTGGTTCCATGTGATGTACGCGGGCATCCTTCCCCTGCCGAACCTGTTCATGGCGTTCATCTTGAAGATCACCCACAACGAGCGCTGGTTGAACCGTCGGAATCGGCTCCTGCTGTTAATTCCTCCCGCCCTGTCCCTGCTCCTGTTGTGGACCAATAACTTCCACCATTGGTTTTATGAATCCATTCAGGCGCGCGAGCTCGACGGGCTCGTCATGTTCGAATTCGTGCGCGGTCCATGGTACTTTGTGAACATGGCGTACTCGTACGCGATGGTCATCCTTGCGCTGGCTGTGATGTTCCTTTCCGCGCTGCGTTTAGGCGCGTTGTTCCGCAGTCAATACCGCCTGATCTTCATCGGTTCGGTGATCCCGTGGGCAAGCAGTATTTACAACGAGCTCAATTCCGCCCGCCTGAACGGACTCGACCTCACCCCGGTCACCTTTGGCATCACCGGAATCTTGTTTGCGTTCGCCGTGTTGCGCGCCCGCTTCATGGACCTGATCCCGGTGGCGCGCAGTATGCTCATCGAAAACATGAGCGACGGCGTACTGATGCTCGATGCGAAGAACCGGGTGGTGGATTTCAACCCGGCGATGAAAAAGTTTTTAGGGGATGACACCACTCCCATTTTGGGCAGGCACGTTTCTGAACTGTTGGGCGACTGGCTCGAACAATCGGATGCGCTGATGGACGAATCGCAATCGCAGACCGAAATGCGGATTCCCAACGACCCCTCCCGTTCTTTGGATTTGCGCGTCACTCCGTTATTCGACGCGTACCGGCAACTGAACGGGCGCTTGATAGTCTTCCGCGATATCACCGAACGCAAGGATGTGGAAAAGCAACTCCGCCATGCCAATCGCCGGTTGCAGTCGCAATTGATCGAGATCGGCACCTTGCAAAGCCAGTTGCGCGAGCAAGCCATCCGCGATCCGCTGACCAATTTGTTCAACCGGCGCTACCTCGAAGAGACCCTCGACCGTGAACTTTCACGCGCAGCACGCGAAAAATATTCCGTGTGCATCATCATGATCGACATCGACCACTTCAAACACGTGAACGACAACTACGGGCACGAGGCGGGAGATGTCATGTTGAAGGCGATCGCAGGCGGATTGGCGGGGCTCAGCCGGCGCGGCGACTTTGCCTGCCGTTACGGAGGCGATGAATTTGTTGTGGTCTTGACGAACATCAGCCTGGAGGTGGCATATGAACGCGCCGAATCACTGCGGATTTCCCTCAACTCGTTGCGCGTCTCCTACGGTCTCCACACGTTGTCTGCCACTTTTTCGATGGGACTTGCCTCGTACCCCACGAATGGGGAGACGCACGAATCCCTGTTGCGCGCGGCAGACAAGGCAATGTACGCTGTGAAGGATGCGGGACGCGACCACATCCGTTCGTTCGACGACCTCGAACCGATCGAAGATTAGCTTACGACAGTGTCGAGGGGGAAGTGAAACAATCCTTACGAATTTCTGAACACACCGGTACACCCGTTCAATAGTGGAGTATGATTCGACGCGATGAACGCGAAGACCATCCTCATCGTCGAAGATGAAGCCAGCATCGCCGAGGTGGTGACGCTCTATCTCAAGCGCGCGGGCTACAACGTGCAAACCGCGCCCGATGGGAAAAAGGCGATGAACATCTTCGAACGCGAACAGATCGATTTCGTGATCCTCGATATCATGCTCCCCGAGGTGGACGGTCTGGCGCTGACCCGCTGGCTGCGCGACCGCTCCGATGTGCCGATCATCATGCTGACGGCGCGGCGCGAGGAAATGGATCGCATCGTGGGGCTCGAGATCGGCGCGGACGATTATGTGGTCAAGCCGTTCAGCCCGCAGGAGTTGGTGAGTCGCGTGCGGGCGGTGATGCGGCGGCTGGGGCGGGAGCAAGCCGAAACTGGGAATGAACGCAGTTTGTCCTTCGAGAATCTATCCATTGACCCGCGCAGTCGCGTGGTGAAGGTCCGAAACGAAGAGGTCGAATTGACCGCGAAGGAATTCGATATGCTGTACTTGCTGGCGCGGCACCCGAAGCAGGTGTTTACGCGCGAACAATTGCTCGAGCGCGTATGGGGCGGCTCGCAATACATCGACCCCGGCACAGTGACCGTGCACGTGCGCCGCCTGCGTGAAAAGATCGAAGAAGATGCCTCACAGCCCGCGCGGTTGCTCACCGTGTGGGGTGTTGGGTATAAATTCGAACCATAGCGTCATTGCGAGGAGCGTTTGTTGCGACGAAGCAATCCCCTTCGAGGACGATGTCCCCCAATACAGTGAGGGAGATTGCTTCGGGCGAAAGACCATCGCCCTCGCAATGACGAAATAGTATGAAAACAACATTATCCCGAACACCCATGCCCGCCCGATTCTTGATCGGCGTTGCCATCATCCTTGCGATCTCGCTGGGAATTTTCGAACTGGTGATGCTCCCGCCGTTACGAGACCTTGGGCTGATGGCATTGTATTTGACCCTCACGGCATTGGTCTCCGCGTTGGTGGGATACATTGCCTATCGCATGGGTTGGATCAACTTTTCGCCCGCGCTGCGCTGGACGTTGCTCGGCGGGTACGCGCTGGCAAGCGTCCTCACCTTTTTCAACGTGTGGTTCTCGGCGCAGATGATGTTCGCCAGCGAACACGACCTACTGCTTGCGATCGTCCTGCTTGTTTTCGCGGGCGGAATGGCAATGGTGCTCGGATATTTTCTTTCGAGCACGGTCACCGAGCGGATCCATCAACTCAAGAGCGCGGCGGAAAAATTGGCAGAGGGGAATCTAAAAACACGCGTCACGGTCAACGGGCGGGATGAGGTGGCATCGCTCGCGGTCACGTTCAACCAAATGGCGGAACAACTGCAAGCGGCGGATAAAAAACAACGCGAACTCGAAAGCCTGCGCCGCGACCTGATCGCGTGGGTAAGCCACGACCTGCAAACCCCGTTGACCTCCATGCGCGCGATTCTCGAAGCGCTGTCGGACGGAGTCGTGGAAGACCCCGAAACAGTAAAACGATATTTGCAGACCGCGCAACGCGACGTGCGGTCGTTATCTTCGTTGATCGACGACCTCTTCCAGATGGCACCGCACCGCACCCGAAA
>CAZQES010000014.1:0-30802 GCA_964591425.1 uncultured Anaerolinea sp. | reverse complement strand
AGATGGCACAGCGCGACGCGGGAGGCTTTCCGTTGAATCAAGCGGATGCCTCACTGAGCGATCTCGTTTCAGACACGCTCGAAAGTTTCACACAACTTGCGAAACAACAGGGAATCACGCTCGAAGGAAATGTCGATTCGGATGTCGACCCGGTGCGCATGGATACGCAAGCCATCGGACGCGTGCTGAACAATTTGATCGGCAACGCGCTGCGTCACACGCCCGCGCATGGACGCGTCAGCGTGTGGGTGCGGAGGACGGGCAAACACGCGGAAGTGACCGTGAGCGATACGGGCGAGGGCATCCGCGCGGAGGATTTGCCGCACGTGTTCGAGCGTTTCTATCGTGGCGAGAAATCCCGCAATCGCATTACGGGCGGCGCAGGGTTGGGGCTTGCGATCGCGCGCGGCATCGTGCAGGCGCATGGGGGCGGCATTCGCGTGGAAAGCGAGATCGGCAAGGGGACGCAATTCACGTTTTACATTCCATCAAGACCCTAAAGGTTTTCAAAACCTTTAGGGTCTATTTATCAACATGTAATCTTCTCGTAAGGAAGTTCCCGTAGAATAACGGCATCAAGGACACTGATGATGCACAACGCTACAGCGAAACGAATTCTTTTCGGATTGCTTGCCCTCCTGCTTGTTGGATGCGCGACAGGGCAGACGACTCAAACTCCAGCGGACTCTTTTATGCAAAACCAACTCGCCACCCTCCCGGACCTTGGGCTTGCTCCCGAATTGACGAACGACATCTGGCTGAACGTTGATTCCCCGCTCCGCCTCGCGGACTTGCGCGGCAAAGTGGTGCTCCTCGAGATGTGGACGTTCGATTGCATCAACTGCAAGAACGTTTTACCCTCGTTGAAACATTGGCACAGCAAGTACGCCGAACAAGGGTTGGTCATCATCGGTAATCATTATCCTGAGTTCGACTACGAAGCCGATTTTGAAAATTTGAAGAACGCCGTCTCTAGTTATGGCATCGAATACGCCGTCGCTCAGGATAACGATGGCGCCACGTGGCGCGCGTATCGGAACAATTACTGGCCCACACTGTACCTGATAGACAAGCAGGGTCACATCCGTTTCATGCACATCGGCGAGGGTCGTTACATCGAAACGGAAGAGAACATTCAGGTATTGTTGGAAGAGGAATATTAGACCTCACCCTGCCCTCTCCCACAGGGAGAGGGTATAACGGAGAACCATGAACAGATACAAATCCATCCCTGTGAAATCTTCGGAGATCACACCGTATTCGCAATATCTTTCGCGGCGCGATTTTCTCAAAGCGGCGGGAATCCTCACCGGGTCCGCGGTGCTGGCGGCGTGCGCGCCAAAGGCGACTGGATCAGCCGTCCCGTCGGAAGAGGCGGCTTTTCCTCCAAAGGTCGACGAGTTGGGCGATCCCGCAACATTGTATGAAGATATCACCAACTACAATAATTTCTATGAGTTCAGCACCAACAAGGTGGCGGTTGCGCCGCTCTCTGAAAATTTCACCACGGACCCGTGGACGGTGGAAGTCTATGGTCTGGTGAAGCGACCCAGGAAATACGGCATCGAAGATCTCTTGAGCAAGTTCACACAGGAGGAACGCATTTATCGCCTGCGCTGTGTCGAGGCGTGGAGCATGGTCATCCCGTGGACGGGTTTTCCGCTGGCGAACATTTTGAACGAAGTGGAGCCGACGTCGAACGCACAGTATGTTCGTTTTGAAACGGTCTACCGCCCCGAAGAGATGCTGGGACAGGGCAGTGGGTTCTACCCGTGGCCCTACAATGAAGGCTTGCGCCTCGACGAAGCGATGAACGACCTGACGATCCTCGCGACGGGTCTGTATGGTCTGCCCATGCCGAACCAGAACGGCGCGCCGATCCGGCTCGTGGTGCCGTGGAAGTATGGTTTCAAATCCATCAAAGCAATCACCAAGATCGAACTTGTGGAAGAACGACCTCAGACACTGTGGAACACGGTTGGACCGCAGGAATACGGTTTCTATTCGAACGTGAACCCGGAACGATCCCATCCGCGCTGGTCGCAGGCATCTGAGCGGCGCATCGGCGAGTTGAGCCGCCGCCCCACGTTGATGTTCAACGGCTATGCCGAGCAAGTGGCGCACTTGTATGAAGGCATGGATCTGATGCAGAGTTATTGATCCATGTTGCAGGGGCGAGGTGCTCTCGCCCGTATTATTGATGCAACAAATAGGGCGGGGAGACCCCGCCCCTACAAGTCAAAAATGAAAACCCTCTTCAAACGCTATACCCCTTTACAGATCATCATACATATCTACGCATGGTCTGTGCTTGTGTTGATTGCCGTTGATTTCATCACTGGGAATATTTCGGCAAACCCGATTCAGGAGTTGGAACAACGCACGGGTCGGCACGCGATCACCCTGTTGATCCTTTCGCTGGCGTGCACGCCGCTCAATAACCTGTTCGGCTGGCGCGAACTCATCAAACGACGGCGCGCGCTGGGGTTGTACGCGTTCATGTACGCGACCATCCACATCATCATCTTCGTCAACCTCGATTACGGTTTTGCGTGGAGTCTCATCGTTCAGACCATCGTCGAGAAACCGTACATCCTTGTGGGTCTGTTAGGATTTTTGATGATGATTCCGCTGGCAATGACCTCCTTCGATGTGTGGATGAAACGCCTCGGCAAAAACTGGAAACGCATCCATCAGACCGTGTACCTCATTGTGCCGTTGGTGTTGTTGCATTATGCGTGGGGAAAGAAAGGCGACTTCTTCGCTTTGCAGGGCGAGATCATCCGCCCGTTGGTGTATTCCGTCATCGCTGGAGTTTTACTCATCATGCGGATTCCCCCTGTGCGGAGATTCATCGCGTCGCTCCCCAGCCGAATCCTGCTCCGGTTTCGGAAGCGGAGCGCGCCGCCGGAAACGATTGCTCCTTAATTTTTAAACCGCTAAGCGCGCAACGAGCGCGAATGCTAAATATTTTTATTTGGCGTTCTTCGCGCTCTTTGCGGTTAAAGGTTTTAAAATATTCCCTTCAAGAACAACAACAGACCCACGATCGCCAACGGCACGCCGACGACCGCACCGACGATGGTGAGACTCACCAACACACCGACGATCATCAGCACGATGCCGAGGATCATCGCCACGAGTCTGCCGGTCATTTCGACGATGACCGCCAGTAGTTTCCAGATCGCGGCAAAGGGCCAGAGATACCACGGGATGCGTTTTGCATGAGTTGTCATTTCGACCTCCAATTCATTTTCAGTACTTTACGAAAGTTCAGGCGACAGTTCGATTTGCTTGGCAAATCGTGTCGCCTGCCTTGACGCAGTACAACTGCGTCAAGAACTTGTTTTCGTGATCTACTGATTTTGCCCTAAGTAAAAGGGCGCACAACTTTTCATACGCCTCCTCAGTACAAAAGTTGCAACTGACAAATCACGGGGCATGAACTATAATGCCGTCCATGCCTACTCGAAGAAAAACACTTGTTGAACCCGAACCAGAGATCATCCCCGAACCCATCCTCCTCGAAGAAGATACGATCACGTTCAAGCGCAGTCATTTCTTTACTGCGTTGAGCGCGCTGACGTTTGTCATCGGGCTTTTGCTCGGCTATGTGATCTGGGGTACGAATCTGTTTGCGAAGGCGGAAGCCAGTGCACAGGCGGCGGTCGATTCGCAGGCGGCGAACCAGCCCGAAGTTGTGGAAGAAGCGCCGCAGGTCATCCGCTACGACATCCCCGTCGAGGGCTATCCCGCCATCGGACCCGACGACGCGCCCATCACCATCGTCGAGTTCAGCGATGTTCAATGTCCGTATTGCCGGCAGTGGCATCAAACGGTGTACGCGCCGCTGTTCGCGGCATACCCCGATCAGATCCGGCTGGTGTATCGTCACCTGCCGCTCACGTCCATTCATCCCGAAGCCCAGCCCGCGGCGGAAGCGGCGATGTGCGCGAACGAGCAGAACGCGTTCTGGGAATATCACGATAAATTGTTCGGGGGCGAATTGCTCGGCGCGGGAGTCTACTCGCAATATGCCGCCGCGCTGGGGCTCAACATGGATGAGTTCGAAACCTGCATTACCGAACGCACGTATCAGCAAGCCGTTCAAGCCGACAGCGACTTCGCGCTCAACCTCGGTGTGAATTCAACGCCGACGTTTTTCGTCAACGGGCTGGCGATCGTCGGCGCTCAGCCGTTGGAGGTCTTTCAGCAGGTGATCGACAAGGAACTTGCTGGAGAATTTCCGGAATAAATTTCCAACGGGCGACCAACACCTTGGTCGCCCGAATTTTGAGGAGTGGCGAATTTAGTGCGTTGAACCGTAGAGCACACAGAGCGAAAGAGATTTTCCACCTGCCCCGAACGTGATCTGCTTGGCAAATCATGCGGGGTCAAAGGTCTCGGAGTTCTTTGTGGCTACGAAGTTTGTTCACTCACCTTTTTAGCCACTCCAAAATTTTGAGGAGAAACACCATGAAAAAATTTGTCGCGATCGCCGGGAACATCGGCGTGGGAAAATCGACGCTGGTACAGATGTTATGCGCCCGCACAGGTTGGGAGCCGTTCTACGAGCCGGTCACCGAGAACCCGTACCTCGCTGATTTTTATTCCGACATGAACGCGTGGTCGTTCCATTCGCAGGTCTTCTTCCTCACGCACCGCCTGCGCGCGCACTTCCAACTTTCACAACATCCCGAATCGGTCGTGCAGGACCGCAGTGTCTACGAGGATGCCGAGATCTTCGCGCGGAATCTATATTTGCAGGGACACATCCAGGAGCGCGACTATGAGACGTATCGCGACCTCTACGAAACGATGATGCGCTTCCTTCCGCCCCCCGATCTGGTCATCTATCTTCGGGCTTCGGTGCCCACCCTGCTGAACCGCATCTCGAGCCGCGGACGCGAGTACGAACGCACCATCGCACCGGATTATCTGGAGGGCTTGAACAATCTCTACGAAACGTGGATCGATAACTTCACGCTCTGCCCGGTGCTGGCGGTCCCCGCGGACGATTTGGATTACGTCTCACATCCCGGACACTTGCGCTTGATCATCGAAAAAGTGGACGAGAAATTGACCGGCAAAGAAGAGGTGGTGTTCGAGCCGGAAGAAATGGCACGCGCGGCGGAGGATTAGAATCTTTTAGCCACAGATTTAACGAATTATCACGGATTTAATTATTGTTTTTTCCTTAACAACTGATGTTACGCAGTAAAAGTCAATTTGGTTTGTGTAACGCGACATTCATGTCGCTCTTGTGCAAATACAGCCTAAAAAGCGAAATATTGTAGATTAACAAATCACCTTACGTAGTCACAACTCCGAAGGAGTGAAATGATTATAGATTGGTAACGAAGGGGCGAACCAACCCCGAAGGGGTGTCATAGGCTTTGCGTGAAAGCATGTCATCCCTTCGGGATTTGATGGTGATTTGGGCAAATTTCTATATTCCTGCCTCGATTAACTTACACAATGGGTTTTAGACGCAGATGAACGCTGATTTCGCTGATCTAAAAAAAGAAAATCTGCGTTTTTCAGCGTGAATCAGCGTCCCAATCTTGAAAGTGTAAGGTAATCAAATTCCTGCCATCCCTTCGGGATTGATGATGTGTAAGGTGAGTTAACAAGATAAACGAAAGACGACCCAATTCCAGATTGGGTCGTCTTAATTTGTGTAAATCAGTGTAATCCGTGGTTGAATCTGCCCTGTATTAATCCACAAATACATCCCACTTGCCGTCCACGTTGGGTAGATTCATTTCCCCGTACCAGCCTGTATTATCCCAATAGAACCGACTCCAAATATTGTTCCCGAACGGCGCACACTCGGCGAGGAAGAACTCGAGCGGAAGCGTATCGGCGATGGGACAAAGAGCTCCATCTGCATCAGACGCTGACCCGCCCGGCGCGCTTCCCAGCGAGTTCGGCATGCCCGGCGTGGGGTAGCAGTTGCGATTCCAATCGTCCAAGCCGCCGTTATCCGGCAGGCGGCAGAAGGATTGATCGGGATAGTTCACCACGGTGTAGTTGAACGCGTCGACCAGCCCGCCGTTGGGCTTGAGCAGACGCACGCCGTCGCCGCCGTCGCTGAGCAATAAACCGGTCACGCTCGCATATAACACGATGCGTTCGCCGGGTTGAAGGACGCGCGAGGTTAGCACGTAAGGGTCCGAGCCGGTGTTGGCTTCGTCGTCGAGTGTCCATCCGCTGATGTTGACGCTGATCGTGCCGTGGTTGATGAGTTCGATGAATTCGTCGCCGGTGTTGATGAGACCGTCGTTGTTCCAGTCGCGGCCGGGGCGCGGCACAAATTCGTTGATAGCGACCAGTTGGGCAGGCACAGAGGTTGGCGTTCGAGAGGCGGTGGGCTGTGAAGTAGGGGTTCTCGTGCGCGTCGGCGTGGCGGAAGGAGTCGCCGTTACCATCGTTGCCCAGTTGGCGCTTTTAGGCGTACCGTTGATCGGGGTACCGTTCGCCGCTAATCCGTTTTTCACCACACCAGTGTTGGTGATCCATGCAGTATCGCTATCTGGCACAGCACCGCGGCGTTCCATGCTCCCATAGATACTCGAGCTGCCGGCGGGCCACGTGCCGCTATTCGAGTTGGCGGTATCGATCAACTGGTTCGTCGGGTTGAAAAGTTGCAATATCTCATTCGAATTTCCCAAGTCGCCGGAATAAATAAAGTCGGCAGTGATATTCGAAATCGTCGTGTCATCGGTGCGTTCAAGCAGGTAATACCCGCCGGGCGGAATGCTGTCGTTCGGTAAATTAATGGTGGGCGTGCCATCCACTGCCTTGAGCACCCATCCCGCCAAACTCACGGTCGTCGCGCCGGGGTTGTACAACTCGATCCACTCGTCGCTCGTGGAGGCGGCTGTGCCCGCCCACGCGACTTCGTTGATCAGAAGTTCCATTGTTGCCACTTGTGTCAGGGTCGGCGTGGGTGTGACCGTTACAGTGGGTGATGTGGTTGATGTGGGAGTGATCGTCGTTGTGGGCGTTATGGTTGTGGTTGGAGTGATTGTTTCTGTGGGAGTAATTGTGGGTGTTGATGTTGTGGAAGGGGTAAGTGTTGGCGTATAAGTTTCAAGTCCAGGGCAATAGATAATTGGGCTTAATATGTTCTGAGGCTGGCTGGGAGCAATAGGTAAAAAATCCCCTAGATTATCACCAGCATCGTCACAATTCCCAGACAAACCTCCGGCTCCCCGTTCGTAGCTCTCATCAACGTCCGAAGAAAAAGAAGAGAGATTCGTACCCTCTATAAAAGCAGATCCTATACTCACTCCCACTTCATCAACAATTGTGTCATCTGGAAGAGTAATGGCAGCACCACCGTCAGGGGTGATACCTGTTCCATAAACTGCATCTGCATTTACTCCGTCTACTGTTGAAATATTTGCGAATAAAAAATATTGTCCAGGTTCAAGTAATATGTCTGTATTAATTGTATACCTTGTTGATGTCGCACCAGAAGCATTAGAGCCTTTTAGCTTCCACCCATTAAGATTTATGATGCCACCTGTTCTGTTATAAATTTCGACAAACTCATCTGTTCCTCCGCCTGAACCTCTGAATCGAAACTCACTAATTACTATGTCACCGGGGGAAACTGCCATTATCGGCGCGGCTTTCACAGGTGCAAGCACCGGCAACACCATCGCCCCGCACAGCGCGGCGATCAGCGTGAGAAACAACAGACTGCGCCAGAAATTCTTTGAAAAATTCATGCGAAGAAACCAGCATTACACAACATGCGAGAACATCCCTCAGGCATTATAAACCACCCGTTTCAAAACGGCACCCAACCTAGCGCGGCTCGACGACGATCTTGATGGCTGTGCGCACCTTGTCGTCGATCGTCACATCCGCGAACTCCGGCACACAGACCACGTGGATATCGTCGTTCTTCAGATACCCAGTCGCCAGCACAAGCGCCTTCACCGCCTGATTCACGGCGCCGGCTCCGATCGCCTGCACTTCCGCCCGCTTGTGTTCACGGACGACACCCGCAATTGCCCCGGCAACGGCAGAGGTACGGGAGTTGGCTGAAACCTTGATCATGTCCATGATGGACCTCCCAACTATAAAGAGGGGCCGATATGTTGTATAGAAGATTGTACAGGATTTAGGTATTAGATTCAAGCATTTTATTAAAGAGAGGATGAGATTCGTAATAGTAGTAGGGGGTGTGGACAATGTGGACGAACCGGTTCCTCCCGTACGCGTGGGATGATCCCCCGCGTCCCTGCCCGGATGTGCGGCTTGATCCAGTCACCTGAGGCAACCCGCCCTGTGGAAAGAATCGGGACAAATCCATCCACAATTCATCCACAGAAATCATCGAAATTTCATCTCCTCCACATTTTGGAAAGGGCTCAAACCCACGCCCATATGTGGGGGATGCCTGTCGGAGTCGGGTTGGTAAGGCTAGCCTACTTCTCCACATGCAGTGCCAGTTATCCACAAATAATAGACACTTATCCACAAAAAGGATGTCTGGACAGGCGGAGGGATTCTCTGGATTCCCCTAAATGTGGGGTGAGCGCTCTGGTTCTGGCGGGTTCAATCCACAAATAGAGGGTTTGGTTCACCCAAAACAGGTTGAGGATTGGTGACGAAAAGGTCGAGGAATGCCCCGGTGGTGGCGAGCAGTTCGCGCATGTTCCAGATCAAGAGGGAAACGCTCCAAAAGCGGCGGGTATTCGCCTCCACGCCGGTGGCTTCCAAGCCGAGCGCGTTGCACAAAAAGAGCGCCCGCGGCAGGTGGAATTTTTGCGTGACCAGCAGGACATCCTCCGCGGCAAAGACCTCTTTTGCCCGGTAACAGGTATCATAGGTGCGCCGGCCGGCATAATCCATGGCGATCGCTTCGTCCGGCACGCCCAGCGAGAGGGCATACTGCCGCATGGACTCAGGTTCGTTGTACTCGAGAAAGCGATTGTCGCCGCTCATGAGCAACTTTTCAACTTTGCCGGTGAAATATAGATCGGCGGCGGTCTCCACCCGATCGCGCAGGATGGCGGTTGGTGTACCGTCGCGGCGCAGCCCTGCGCCGAATACGATGGCGAGCCGTTTTTGCGGGGCATCCTCCGTTTGGTAGATGCGGTTCATCGAATATATCGAGGTGATGAGGCGCGGCAGGATCACCCCAACCACTCCCAGGATACCGAGTGCGATGAGCAACTGCCGCAGGAATTTTAGAAAACGTTTTATCATGATCTTGTCATGGTTCTGGTCGGAAACGATTCACATCCACGAATTGGAAGGGCGCATCTTATCATGAATTTCTAAAGTTCGGATTAAGATACGGGTTGGAGAGTGGCTATTCTGATGTGTAAAGCCACAGAGCACACAGAGATTTTGAGATTTTCTCTCTCCGGTCTCGGTGTTCTGTGTGGCTAAGAAATTTTCGCACACGGTTTTCGCCACTTCCCGGGTTGCAGACAATGAAAATGTGAAAAGGTTACACCATTGATTAACAAACCTGTAAACGCAATGTAACTTTAAAAGTCTTGAAATTTTACGGGAACTGGTTATACTCTGAAACAGTTCGCAGGGTGTACCTCGAACAAAATTTATTACGAAAGGAATGTTACCATGTTGTTTGCACCAAAAGAAAAAGGCCAAGGCCTCGTCGAGTACGCGATCATCCTCGCGCTCGTCGCCATCGTCGTGATCGCGGTCATGCGTTTGCTCGGACCCAAGGTCGGCAATACCTTCAGCACCATCAACGACTCCCTGCCTTAATCGGCACTCATGCACGAAAAAAAGACCCCGCCACTCGGCGGGGTCTTTTTGTATGTAACCAACGTTATCCAATTTCGTCCTAAGAATACAACCATCTGCCTGAGGAGGAACTCAGGCTCACCCGTTGTATCGATTGATTTGAAAGGAATGTTTTCATGTTATTTGCGCCTGCAGAAAAGGGGCAGGGATTGGTGGAGTACGCGATCATTTTGGTTCTGGTCGCCATCCTTGTCATCGTTGTTGTGCGGCTGTTCGGACCGAAAACCGGCAACACGTTCAGTACGATCAGCACGTCCCTGCCGTAGGCTGTGAAAGGCTGTGAACGAAACCGAGCCATGCCGCGAGGTATGGCTCGGTCATTTAATGAGGGCGGCGAGGTCGAGACCGGAGGCTTCCACATAGCGGCGGAACTCCTCGTAGTACGCGTCGTTCACCGGTACCACTTCTTGGATTCCATAGGCGGTTTGGAAGGCAGCGCGTCCCTGATCGATCTGCAGGATGACCGGGAGAATGTTCGCGAAGAGATCGCGCATGGGGGCGGGCATCCTCGAGGAGAACGCAAACACGTTGTAGGGGATGATCTCCGGGATGCGCCAGATGACAACCACGCGTTCGAAGAGATCGGGGAATTGATCTTCGAGGGAGGGGAATGTTCGGGCGTCAATGTACGTCGCGCCGAAGTCGCAGATGCCGCTGGCATATAACGAACGCACAACGGTGGGGTGTCCCTCCACGAATGCGGCAGGCTGGGTGACAACACCATTGGCATTCAGATAGCCAAGTGGCACCACATAACCCGAAGGCGACTTCTCATCGCTCCAGCAAGGTTTCTTCCCAGAGAATTGCGCCAGCGCCACGCCCGCATCGTCAATGATGTTCGTTTCGGAGATCGAATTGAAATGGATGATAAATTCCTCGTCGCGCCGGCCGAGGAATTGCGCGCCGTAAAACGTCTGCCCCTCTTCCGCAAGGGCAAACGCGGCTTTGACAGACTGCTGTTGATGGGCGAGCAGGTAGGCGTACGGTTCGAGCAAAGCGATATGCGCGTTGCCCTTGGCGAACGCATCCACGAGCGCGGTCTGCGAATCGGGGATCACGGTCACCACCACGTAGCCCGTCCGTTCGGTGAACTGCGCGGCGATGAAGTTCGCGGCGTCCACGGCGGCGGGGCTGGCAGAGGGCGGCAGGGCGAGGATCAATGGATTCTCAGCCAGACCCAGTTCCACCGTCGGAACAGAAGCGGGCGACGTACTCGTTTCGGTTGGCGCGCTGGGACTCGGGGTGTGTGTGGGCGGTCTCGCCGGCAAACGCGGAAGATTACATCCCAGCACAACCAGCCATGCAACGAAGACCAGCGAGTGACGAAACGATTTACGATTCATGCGTTCCCCGAAGAGATTATAATATGAGCATGAAAAACAATAACCTGCTTTCCATTTTGATCCTGGTGGTGATCGCGCTCGCGGCGTACTTCATCGTACAGACCGTGCGCGAGAGCGCGCAAGCCGCCACCGAGCCGTTCCAGCAGGTGAACGAAGCGAATCGCTCTTTACAGACCCAGGTGGCAAGCCTGCTCAACCCAACGCCGACGATCATCCCCGACCCGATCACCTACATCAACGAGATCCGCGCGCTGGCGCGGCTCGAAACCATCCAATACAGCGTGGAGAAGGTGATCACCGGCGAAACCGGCCAAGGTACGTTAGGGTTTATGTT
The DNA here is from genome assembly GCA_964591425.1 of uncultured Anaerolinea sp. Taxonomy (GTDB): domain Bacteria; phylum Chloroflexota; class Anaerolineae; order Anaerolineales; family Villigracilaceae; genus Defluviilinea. Next base: position 19,327 of record CAZQES010000014.1, on the reverse strand, counting down.
CGGCGATAAAATATTGTTTGTCGCGCACGGTACGGTGATCGCGGGGATCGACATGGAGAAACTCGGTCCTGAAAATATGCGCTATGAAAACGGCGTCCTTACCGTGCAACTGCCCCCTACAGAAATTTTCATCGCGACGCTCGATAATGAAAAATCGTACGTGTATGACCGTCAGACAGGCGTGATTGCCAGACCAGACCCGAATCTTGAAACGCTGGTAAGGCAGAAGGCGGAGGAGGAAATCCTCAAAGCCGCGCTCGAAGATGGGATTCTCGAACAGGCACGCATCAATGCCGAGGCGTATCTCATTAAGTTTTTTGCAGCGTTAGGTTTCCCAAATACAATTTTCGTTGAAAGTCCGTTCTGAAATTTTCAGATAGGGCTTACGGCATTTCAATCCAAAAAAATTGGTTAACTCTGAAACCACCAATTATACAATCTGTCAAATCACCGTTATCCACCAATTTACAATCTTTTCTGGTGAAGAACAATTCAGGCAGTCGTACGATTTCGAAGGTTGATAGGTTGAGAAAATAGTAACTGGCCTCGTAATTATAGGGTTCTTGGGTCAACGTTTCGTGCTTGATCAACAGTAAATTTCCATCGGGAGAAAGATGTTGCCCTGACACATCCCCGATTAAATCAAAAGAATCAATATTCTCGCCACTTTTGGGTATGATCTCATGTGAATGTGGCATATCAGCCAAGCTCAAGAGAATCGTCCCTTCTGAGGAGAGTATATAACTCTCTTGATCGGCTTGTGCCCAATACGTGCGACCCACCCATATACCTTCCGATAACGGCTGTACCCTTATGAAAGGAAGGCGCTCAAGTGAAATCTTCTTTTTTTCTGAACTCTCAACATTTATTAACTCAAGATCACAGCCAAAACAAAAAAAATCTTTCAAATTCAATGTGAGAACAAACTTCCCATCCGGAGATACAGTTGCGAAATTAACAAATGATTTTTCTGTTCCATCTAATTTTGTCCACTTATATCCCTTGATAACATTACCGCTGGCAGTTCTTTCTCCCCAGAAAACCCCGTCATTAAAGGCAGATTCGAGATACCCAGCGCCAGTCAGTGAATTTGTTATTTGAGTCAAGCCACTGCCATCCGGATGAACAATAAAAACTTGTCTCTTGTCTTCCACTGGTGATATGAAGCCTATCCATTCAGTATTTGGAAACCAGACTGCCTCATCAGCATTTTCTTGAAGAAGAACAATTTGTTCGGGTTTTGCCAAATCGACAATGAATAAATCCGTCTTCTCGTCTTCTGTTTTTTGAAAGAGTATCTTTTTCCCATCGGGAGAGACACCAGCAGGAGAATAACCTTCTAGAAGCAAATTGGTTTGATGTGAATTTAGATCATACGTATAAACCTTGTGACTACAGTTAAATTTTTCTGTTACAGAATCTTTTTCGCAAAAGCTATCATGTAACAACAAACCATTTTTTCCACCAAGTGGTGTTGGAGTAATGGTTGGGGTGCTCGTAGGGTTTGGTGTTGGCGTCAAAGTTGGTGTTTTGATAGGAGTAACTAGGGTCACGGTTGCCAACGGTAGGGATGTTGATTGAGCCCCACATCCCGCCAACAAAAAGGCGACGGCAATTAAAGTCTTCTTTGCAGAAAATAGTTTACGTTTCATTGTTTGTTCCTCTGGTATCTTACATATCTCCCGGCGAAATCAAATCGATCAGGCTACATTTTAGCATCTATGTTCGCTCCGTCCATGAGGGGTGATCGTATTTTTCGACGACCAACTCATCCGCCTTTTTGGATTCGGATTCGGACAACCCGCCTGCTTCAAACTGGATTCCCAACTGTGCTTCGAACGCGCCGACGAAAGCCTGACTCGCCTCCTCCCAGCCGACGTCACGCCCCAGCGCCGCTTCGACGGTGGTCGCACGCGTCAGCAAACGAGTTGCCGCGGCAGTGCGCGCGGCTTCGCTTTCAAACACAAGCGCCTGACAAATCCGCGTTAGATCTCCGGTGAGAGGCAGTGAACCATGCTGGAGCACGCCTTCCTTCTTTCGCGCTTGCGCCGAGCCGATCAATTTTTTTCCGTTCACTGTGATTTCATGTGTGGATGGAACTTCGAAGCAGATAGGGTTGTTGAGCAAAATGCCATTTTGCTCTGCCTGTTTCATTTCCACTGGCACATTCATGCTTTTTACGGCAAGTAACAAAGCTTGTGCGAGGCGGTTGTAACTTTCAAGCACGGTGCCTGCAACGCGCGGCTCGTCGTTGGGCGCGATGACCGAATACGTCAACTCATCAGTGTGGAGGATGGCGCGTCCGCCGGTGGCGCGTCGGACGATCTCCCAGCCGCGTTCTTTCAACCTTTGGGCGTCAACATCGGCATGGGGTTGGGCATATCCAAGGGAGAGGCAGGCTGGGGTCCACGCGTACAGCCGCAAGGTCGGGGGCGAATCGCCGCGTCCGATGTGAAGCAGGATCGATTCATCCACTGCCATGTTCCACGCGCCGCGCGCGGGCGGGGTGAGAAGGAGTCGCCACGGGTGCATGGCAATATTATAATAGTCGGGGGAAACGAGGAGGGAATGGGGTAAAGTGAAGCGATCGATTTTATTGTTCCCTTTGAAATAATTTGCTCATGAGAAAAAACCGCATCACAACCGCACAGCGTGGTTCGACGAATCCAGGAACGATACGCACGGCGCGCAAGGGATCGACTTCGCGCGCGCCGCAGTCTGGCGATTCGTTGCCCGAGAAGCGATTTCGTGATGTGTTCGATGCGTTGCCGGTCTCGATTTGGGAGGAAGATTTCTCGGAGGTGAGAAAGGCATTGACGCAATTGCGCGAGCAGGGGGTGACCGATTTTCGAAGCTATCTGGGTGAGCATCCCGAATTTGTGATGAATGCGGCGCGGATGGTGAGGGTGGTGGATGTGAACGCGATGACCCTGCGTCTCTTCGAAGCGAAGGACAAGTCGGAATTACTCGGCAGTCTGGAATCCAGACTCCTGCCCGAAGCGTTGGTGGAATTTTGCGACGAGTTGGTGGCGATCGCCGAGGGGAGGTTGTTTTTCGAGGGAGAAGTTACGGATACAACCTTGCGGGGAAAAACTGTGCATCTTTGGAGGACGATTGTTTTTCCGCGGGAAGATGAAAAATTCAACAGTGTGATGGTCTCGTTGACCGATATGACCGAACGCAAGCGTTCCGAGATGGCGTTGCGCGAGAGCGAGGCGCGCCTGCTCACGGTGCTGGAGGCGTCGCCGATCCCGATCACCCTCAATTCATCGACGGAAGGAATCATTTTATACGGCAATTCGTCGCTTGCCGACCTGCTGGGTGTGCCGCTCTCCGAAATTATCGGTCAAAAGGCGGCGAATTTCTACGCGGATCCACGCGACCGGCTTCGGCTGTTGGGTGAACTGGAACACACGGGCTTCTTGCGCGATTATGAAGTGTTGTTGCGTCGTCCAAACGGTACGGAAATTTGGGTTTCGCTTTCTTCCGAGGATATCCTGCTCGAAGGGCAACCTTGTGTTCTGAGCAGTCTGTACGATATCACCGAACGCAAACGATCGGAACAGGTGCTCCGTCAGTTCAGGAATCTGATGGATCAGTCGAACGATGCCATCTTCTTGATCGACCCGGAATTGGGAGGGTATATCGATTTCAACCAGACCGCTTTGAACCGCCTTGGCTATACCCGTGAAGAGTTGAGCCAGAGGAATATTGCTGATGTGGCTGGTCATATTTCCAATTTGGCGGCGTGGCATCAACGGCTGAGGCTGGTGCGCGATCAGGGCGGGTTGATCTTCGAGACCGATTACAAACGTAAGGATGGCACGACCTTCCCGGTGGAGGTCAGCGCGCAGATGGTGGAGTATGGCGGCCGCACCGTCGTTCTGGCGATCGTCCGCGACATCAACGACCGCAGGCGGGCGGAGGCTTTACAGGCGGCGATCTATCAGATCAGCGAGGCGGCGAACAAAGCCATCAGCATGGACGAATTGTTCCGCTCGGTGCATACGATCATTGGACAGGTGATGCCCGCGCAAAATTTTTACATCGCGCTGTACGATGAGTCGAGCGATGTGTTGAGTTTCCCTTATTACGTGGACGAGGTGGATGGCTCCGCTTCGATACCGGCGACCCAGCCCGGGCGTGGAATGACCGAGTACATCCTGCGCACCGGAAAAGCCCTGTTGAGCGACGCCGCCAACTTCGAGGAACTGGCGCGCACGGGCGAAGTCGAACTCGTGGGTCCGCCTTCGCCGATCTGGGTCGGCGCGCCGTTGGTCGTGGAAGGCAGGACCATCGGTGTGATCGCCCTGCAGGATTATCACAATCCGGATGTGTATTCCGAACGAGAACTGCGCATGTTGGAATTCGTTTCCGGTCAGGTGGCGAAGGCGATCGAGCGCACGCGGTTGTACGAGAATATCCGGCGGAGCAACCGGATCCTGACCGCCTTGCAGGAAGCCACCCTGCCCTTGATAAAACAGACCGAGCTTTCGGAAGTCCTTCAGGAAATATTGAAGCAAGCCATTGAGCTGTTCGAAACCAGGGACGGGTATGTGTACCTGCTCAAACCCGACGAAAGCGAACTCGTGTTGAGTATGGGGATCGGACCTTCCAGTCACTATATTGGAACGCGCTTGCAGATCGGAGAGGGACTGGCTGGAAAAGCGTGGGAAACCGGTAAGCCGGTGAGCGTGGACGATTACGATACGTGGCCGGGGAAATTGACGATCTTCTCGGACGACCTGAAATTTCATGCCTCGGCGGCGGTTCCGTTGATGGCGAAATCGAAGCTTATGGGCGTGCTGGGAATCGGTGACGTGACCCCGGGCCGCAAGTTCGATCAGGACGATCTTGAACTCATGACCCGTTTTGCCGAGCTTGCCTCCATTGCCATAGAAAATGCGCGCTTGTATACCCTCAGCCAGCAGGAACTGCACGAGCGAAAGATGGCGGAGGAGGCGTTGCGCGAAGCGGAAGCCAAATATCGCACCGTGGTCGAACATATTTCGGCGATCACCTATACCGCCCTCATGGACGAGGCGAAGACGTTGTTGTATGTGAGTCCGCAGATCGAAAGCCTGCTCGGATATACCCCGGAAGAATATCTTTCCGACCCGGAAACGTGGCGGAACACAATTCACCCGGGAGACCGCGAACGCGTGCTGACCGAAGCGAACCGGTTTTATGATACCGGCGAACCGCTTGCAACCGATTATCGGAGCGTGGCGCGCGACGGGCGCATCGTGTGGTTCCATGATGAAGCCGTGATCTTCGAAGATCATTCCACGCATAAGCGGTTCATTCAGGGGATCAAAGTGGATATTACCCAGCGGGTGCAGGCGGAGGCTCTGCAAAATGCGATCTATCGCATCAGCGACGCCGCCAGCCTGAGCGGCGGCATGGAGGATTTCTACCGTGCGATTCACGAAACCTTGCGGAGCGTGATGTTTGCCGACAACTTCTTTATCGCCTTGTACGAAAAAGAAACGGACCTGCTTCGTTTCCCTTATTATGTGGATGAAAACGATACCCCGCCGAATACCGCGCCTCTGGGGCGCGGTCCCACCGCGTATGTGATTCGATACGGAATCCCCCTGTTCGGAAAATCCGAAACCATGCGGAAGCTGGAAGCGGAAGGCGTACTTGAACCAGCGGGTACTCGCTCGATCGACTGGCTCGGGGTTCCGTTAAAGATCGAAAATGAAACCATCGGCGCGATGGCTGTGCAAACGTACACGGCTGGCATCCGCTACAGCCAGCGCGACCTCGAAATCTTGAAATTCGTTTCCACGCAAGTGGCGCTCTCGATCGAACGCAAACAATCGGCGGAGAACCTGCGCGCGGCTGAAGCGCGGTATCGAACCTTGATCGAACAATTACCGATGGTTGTGTATGTGAATCCCGCCGACGATGTAAGCGCAACGGTGTACGTCAGCCCTCAGATCAAAGAATTCCTCGGCTACTCGCAGGAGGAATGGTTGAAAGACCCGTTGTTCTGGCAAAAGGCTCTGCATCCGGAAGACCGTACGCGCGTGATCGCCGAAGTCCAAAAAATGAAGGGTGAAATCGAGTCCTTCGATGAGGAATACCGCATGATCGCGCGCGAGGGAAGCGTCGTTTGGGTGCGCGACCAGGCAACCCTGCTCCATGATTCGGGGGGCCGCCCGCTCCTCTGGCAGGGCTTGATGGTGGATATCAGCGATCGAAAACAGGCGGAAGGCCGGATCAAACTTCAGATCGAACGGCTCAAAGCGTTGCGCACGATCGATATGTTCATCGCAAGCGGCACCGACCTGCACCTCACCCTGCAAACCATCCTGCAACAGGCGGTCAGCCAACTCGGAGTGGACGCGGCGGATATCCTTCTGCTCAATCCGTCCATGCATGTTTTGGAATTTTCAGAGGGCATCGGTTTTCGCACGCGCGGTATCGAACAGACCACCTTGCGCGTGGGCGAGGGGTTTGCCGGGCGCGCCGTGTTGCAACGCGAAATGGTCAGCGTTGAAGACTTGAGAACATACGATAAGAATCCCCTGTTCGTTCTCGAAGGCTTCATTACATGTCATTGCATACCCCTGATCGCGAAGGGAGAGGTCAAAGGTGTGTTGGAGGTGTTCAACCGCTCGCTGTTGGATTCAGACGATGAGTGGATGGATTTTCTCGAATCACTCGCCGGGCAGGCGGCGCTCGCCGTAGACAACGCCTCCCTCTTCGAAAGCCTCCAGCGCACGAACATCGAACTTAGTCTGGCATACGAGACCACGCTCGAAGGCTGGTCTGCCGCGCTCGACCTGCGCGACAAAGAGACCGAAGGTCACACCCAACGCGTCACCGAGCTCACGCTGAAACTCGCAAAAGCCATGGGCGTCGGCGAAAAAGATCGAATCCACATTCGGCGCGGGGCACTGCTTCACGACATCGGCAAAATGGGCATACCGGACCGCATCCTGCTCAAACCGGATGTGTTGACAGGCGAAGAATGGGAGATCATGCGCCAGCATCCGGTCTACGCGTACAACCTGCTTTCGCAGATCGCGCACCTTCGTCCCGCTCTGGATATTCCCTATTGTCATCATGAGCGTTGGGATGGTTCCGGTTACCCGCGCGGCTTGAAAGCGGAAGCAATTCCGCTCGCGGCGCGCATCTTTGCCGTGGCAGACGTGTGGGATGCACTGTGCTCCGACCGTCCCTATCGCCCAGCCTGGTCGCGGGAGCAGGCGCTCAGTTACATCAAATCGTTATCCAGCGTTCACTTCGATCCGCAGGTGGTTGAAGTCTTCTTGCAGGTGATTCAAGAAGAATGAATAGTTGCTGTTGGAATCGATTCTTGAAAGCCAACGAGTACAGTCGTTACTAAATTTCAACTATTCCAATGCTTTGAGTTCCTGCAAGGCTTTCTCTTCCAATTCGGTTGAAATGGATTCCAACGGCGGTTTCACAGCCCAGCGCGGCAGAGCGTACATGCGATGAAGTAACGCCTTCAACGTTGGCGGGAAGGGCGGGTATTTTTCAAGAACATGTCGTTTTTCGGTCACGCGATTCTGTGCTTCCGTTGAATCTTTTCCCTCGTTCATCAAGTCCCACACTTCGCGCAGGTCGGGGGAGATCAAATTCGCAGGCGCGGTGATGCAACCCGCGGCTTTATTTTCCATGGCGAGTTTCAAGTAAGAGTCTGTGCCGGTCAATGCGACAAGGTCGCTGCCGAATTTCCCGCCAAGCGTGCGCGCAAGGTCGGCATCGTGCGATGAATCTTTGATGCCTGCGAACTGGACCGGGAACGCATCTTTCAAGCGCGCGAGCAATTCGACGGAAAAACCGATTCCCGCCACCGTGGGGAAGTGATACCCGATCACATATTTATCCGCCGGGACGGCTTTGCGAATCACTTCGCTGAACCAGTTGAACAACCCGTCATCCGTCGCTTTGCGAAAATAATACGGCGGGACGATCAACGCCGCGTCATAGCCGAGATCGAACGCCAGTTTGGTCAGTTCGATGGTTTCAGAAAGACTCGGTGTGCCTGTGCCGGCGATCAAACGAAAACCGTTCAACGAGGCGCGCGCGGCGAGGGCGGCGCGCATCACCCTCTCGCGCTCGGCCGGTGAAAACGAAGGTCCTTCACCGGTGGTGCCGAACAGCACCGCGCCGTGACATCCGCGCGAGGCGAGAAAACGCATCAAAACGGGAACAGACTCAAGGTCGAGTTCGGAGGCGTGATCGTCCGTCTGGTGGAGCGGCGTGACCGCGGCGGCGTACACTCCCGCGAGGGGATGTTGGGATGTCATTTTTTCTTTTTCTCCGTTTTCGGTTTTTTCTTTTTGGTGCGTTTGGTCTTCTTGCCTTCCTCGCCAAAGAAAAGGCGCGCGGCTTCCTCAGGACGCTGTAGCGGTACGCCTTCCTCTTCGGCGAGGTAATGTTGGTGATCGAGCACCCAAAGATACAGGTCGCCTTCGGTCTTTTCGGGGAATTCACGCAGGATGCCGGTTTCACGGATCACTTCGATGACCGGCAGGTAGACGTTGTCGTACCAATCAACGATGGCTTCCTCTTCTGAAATATCTCGTTTGAGGTCGAGCCCCATGAAGTAGCGATGCACGGCGATGTGTTCCAACATGCGGTCGAAGCCGTCGGGGATGGTGAGCTTGATGTACGCGTCGGGTTTCAGCGTATCGAGGGATGTTCGTTCGAGGAAGTGAACCTTGTCTTCGAGGATCTCGAGGTCTTCGGGTTTGATATCGGGGGTGATGTTGACGCGCGTCGAACATTCGCGCACTTCGGCTTCGATGTAGATCTGGCCTTGTTCGCGCGCCACAGAAACGCGATGATGCCCGTCCACTACGAAATAGACCTGTCCCACTTTGTATAAAACCACTGGCGGCAGGCTGATATCCTGATAAAAGGCGCGGTTGACGCTTTGCCAGCGGTTGGCAAGGTCGTTGTGGAGGGGCAGGAAGACCTGATCGAATTCGTGGTAGCGGTTGATGCTCCCGGCGATCTGGTCCACGTGGACGGTTTGCACGCCGCGATAGATGGGACCGCCGATATGCAGTTTCTCTTTGATCTCATCGTACGAGAGCAGGTTGGCGCGTTGACCGGAGATGCTCCCCCAGACGCGGTTGAAGAAGGCTTTGAAGCGCGCGCGCTGAAAATCATTTCGTGCTTGTTCGCTGATCGGGTCGGTCATGGTTAGTGATTCACTTCGATGATCTTGTAGGGAAAGATGTTCATGATGCGAGTTGCGCCCAACGTTGTTTCGGAGGGCGAGAGGTTCCTTCGTTGAAAATGAGTATGCCCGTGAAAATGATAACGCGGTTTGGCGATGCGTAGGAGCCAGTTGATGGCTTTCAACCCCTGATGTGCCTGTGTCTCTTCATCGTGGATGCCGAACGGCGGGGAGTGTGTGATGAGCACATCCAGCGCGCGCCCGTACTTCATGCGGTTCAAGGTGAGGCGCGGCAGGAGGCGAAGTGCGCGAACGTATGCCTCGGTCTGTGTGTATTGATTCGTGCCGTCGGGGCGGTAGCGGATGGAGCCGCCGAAGCCGCCGATCAAAAATTTCCGATGGCGCACCAGTTTCAAGTCAAGGTTCGAACCGCCTTCCGCGCGTGAGAGGGGGTTTTCGTGGCGATAGTCCGGGTCGTGGTTGCCGGGCACGTAGAAAAGTGGAACGTTCAATAGGGTGACCAGATTCTCAAGATAGGGGTAGGGCAAATCGCCGCAGCTGAGGATGGTTTCGACGTTGCTGAAGTGACCGTTGGCGCACAGGCTGTAGAGACGTTCGACCACTTCATCGCTGACGGCAAGGATTTTCACAGGCGTATTGTGCCGCAAAACGGACGCCACTGCAAGGCGCGCGTGGAAGCTCCCTGAACCAGTCCACGAAATTGTAAGTATCCATGTTTGGGTAGTTGTCAAACAAGGCACTGCAAACTATAATTTGAAAACCTAGGAGATACTCACTGGAAACTCGAATATTCCCTGAGTTGGATGATCGGGGTGATGACAAAGGTTCCTCCGCTCCGCGTCAACTTCAGGCAGGCGTTACGCTTGCCAATCGATATGCGATTCAAGAGGTGATCGGCGTGGGCGGCATGGGTTCGGTCTATCGCGCCCGCGATATGCATTTCCCAAGCGTTACCAAATTGGTGGCGGTGAAAGAGATGATCAACTCTGCGCCCGACCCGCTCGTGCGTCAGACCATCGTGCAGAACTTCGAACGCGAAGCCAACCTGCTCGCCACGCTCAGCCATCCCTCCATCCCGCGCATCAACGATTATTTCACACTCGATAGCCGTTCGTATCTGGTCCTTGATTTTATTCTCGGCAGGGATATGGAGGCGATCATCAACGAGACGAACGGGTTCCTGCCCGAAGATCAGGTGTTAGGTTGGGCGATCGAGCTGTGCGATGTGTTGGATTACCTGCACAAGCATAAACCCGACCCGATCATTTTCCGCGACATGAAACCGTCGAACGTGATGATCAACCAGCACGGCGATGTGATCCTCGTCGATTTTGGGATCGCCAAAACGTTTCAATCCGGGATCAAGGGAACGATGATCGGCACGGAAGGATATTCGCCTCCCGAGCAGTATCGCGGAGAAGCCACGCCCGCCGCGGATATTTACGCCATGGGCGCGACCATCCATCACGCGTTGACGCGTCGCGATCCGCGCATCGAGCCGCCTTTCTCGTTCGGCGAGCGCCCGCTTCGGCGAATCAACCCCGCCGTTTCCGCCGAGTTGGAAACGGTGGTGAACCGGGCGTTGGAATACAACCCCGATGACCGCTTCCGCTCCGCGGCGGATATGAAGCAGGCGTTGATGGGTGTGGCGAAGAAAACCGGCGCGCTGGTGCGCATGAAAGTGCCGACCAGCCCGATCGCTTCGGGCGGAATCAAACCGCTTTGGAGCTTCAAATGTGAGGATGAAATTCGCGGTACACCAACGATTTTTCAAGGTGTTTTATTCATCGGTTCATACGATAACAATCTCTATGCCCTGAATGCCGCCGATGGGAATTTCCAATGGAAATACCCGACGGACAGCGGCATCGTTTCACGCCCGGCGTTGTTCGATGGCAACGTCTATTTCGGCTCGGAGGATAAACGGCTTCACGTTGTGAGCGCGCGTTCAGGGAAGGTGGTGTGGACGTATTACACGGAAGGTCCGATCCGCTCCTCCCCGCGCATCGCCGAAGGGCATGTGTTCATCGGTTCGGACGATGCCCATCTCCACGCGATCAATTTGAACACCGGCAGGCTGGCATGGAAATTCGAGACCTCCGATGCGGTCCGTTCGACGCCGTATGTGTTCAACGAACTTGTCTACGCCGGATCTGAAAGCGGAGATTACTACGCGGTGGATTTTCGCGGCGAACTGAAGTGGAGATTTCACGCCAAGCGGGCGATCACGTCCTCGACGGTTGGCACGAACAACTCCTTGTTTTTCTCTTCGATGGACAGCACGCTCTATGCGCTCGATCCTCGGAACGGATGGGTGCTGTGGCGTTTTCGGCTCGGCAAGGCATCCATCAGCACGCCGTGTATCGTCGACGATCTGGTTATCGTCGGCGCGGCGGATGGATTCATCTATGCTGTGGATGCGAGAAATTCAAAGGAAGTGTGGCGCTATCGGACCGAACATCAGGTGAACGGATCCCCGGTGGCGTACAAAGATTCCCTGTATTGCGGCTCGGTGGATGGAAATCTGTATTGTCTGGAATATCGCACGGGCCGTCTACGTTGGAAATTTGGCGCGGAGGCCGCCATCACCGGCTCGCCTCTGGTGTATGACGATATCGTATATTTCGGTTCGACCGATCATCGGGTGTACGCATTGCTCGCGTAACAACGCTCGCGTGATAAGGAGTCTCTGTGGCTAAAATCTTCGACTGGCTGTTTAGCAAAAAAGAACAACCCTCCGTGCAAACTCAGGATGTGGCGAACACTGCTCCGCTCACGGAAGAGCAAATACAGGCGATCGTCAACAACCAGAATCCGCGCTTCGACATGCAGCAACTGATCGCAAGTTGCGGACAGTCGGTGGGCAAGCAACGCGACCTGAATGAAGACAGCATCCTCGCTTTGACCACCACCATGGCGGGAAATTCAGGCAACCTGCCCTTTGGGCTTTATGTTGTTGCGGACGGCATGGGAGGACATCAATTCGGTGAGGTCGCCAGCAATGCGGCAATTCGTTCGGTGGCCGGGTTCTTGTTGAAAAAGTTCCATCCGTATCTCTTTCAAGTAAAAACCGATACGATGGACGAGTCGTTTCAAGAGATCATGTTGGAGGCGGTGCGCGAAGCGCAACGCACGATTCAACGTGAAGCCCCGGGCAGCGGCACGACACTGACCGCCGCACTCGTGATCGGACAGCAGGTCACGGTCGCTCATGTGGGAGATAGCCGCGCGTATTTCGTCTACCCCGATGGAAGGATCGAACCGATCACGCGCGATCACTCACTGGTCAAGCGCCTCGAGGAATTGGGTCACATTACACCGGAAGAAGCGGTGAACTATCCGCACCGCAACGTTCTCTACCGCGCGCTTGGGCAGGGAGAATTGCTCGACCCGGATATTTTCACGGTCGCGTTCCCCCAGCCCGGCTTCCTCATGATCTGTAGTGACGGCCTGTGGGGTGTGGTTGCAGAGCAGGATATCGTCCGTTCCATCGTCGAAGCCCCCAACTTGCAACGAGCGTGTCAGAACCTTGTGTCTGCGGCAAACACGGCCGGAGGACCGGATAACATCAGTGTGATCCTTGCCCAATTGATCGGGTGATCATGTCAGCAACCCAGCGGGATTATTACGCAGTCCTTGGTGTGCCACGGGATGCTTCGGCAGAAGAGATCAAACGCGCCTATTTCGAAGCCGCACAGAAATTGCACCCAGACAAGAACACCGCCGCGGGGGAAACAGAATTATTTCTCGGCGTTCAACAGGCATACGAGACGCTTTCAAACCCGGACCGCCGCAAGCGATACGATGCCACCCTGCCTGCCGAGCAGGAAGCGGTCAGACTGCCGTATCGCCACAAGATTATTCAAAGCCGCACCAGTCTCATGAAAATCGGCGAGCCGCAGATGCAGTATGTGATTCTCGAACTCGAACCGCCGGAGGAGGCGCGCAAAGCCTCCTCACCGCCCCTCAATGTATCACTCGTTATCGACCGCTCCACGTCCATGTTGGGGCAGAAGATGGATGTGGTCAAAGCCGCCGCCATTCAAGTATTGCACAGCCTGCGACCTCAAGACATCCTGAGTGTTGTTACATTCAGCGATCGGGCGGAAGTGATCATTCCCGCCGCCTATCACCAGGAGCGTTCAAAGTTGGAGTCTCGTATCCACGCCATTCAACCCTCCGGGGCGACCGAGATCTTTCAGGGTCTTGAAGCAGGCGTAAAGGAAGTGATGCGCAGTGTTGATTCCAAGCGCGTCAATCACATCATCCTGCTCACCGATGGGCATACCTACGGCGACGAACAGCAATGCCTCGCGCTCGCAATGAAACTTGCCGAAAAGGGCATCGGAGTGAGCGGCATGGGCATCGGCGGCGAATGGAACGATATCTTTCTGGATGCGCTTTCCACGCGCACGGGGGGAAGTTGCGCGCACATCTCCGACCCGCAGGATATCAAACGCATCCTCCTTGAAAAATTCAACGCGCTCACCCAGACGTTTGCCGAGGAAGTCACCTTGGATATTCGCCCGGTGGACGGGATAGAGATCAGTTATGCTTTTCGCCTCCAGCCGGACCCGATGCCGATTCCCGCCGTGGGTGAAAGGTACCACCTGGGGGCAATATTGCAGGACACTTCCACAAGTGTAATTTTTGAATACATAATCCAGCCAAAAGCGGTAAAATCAGAGACATTAACCTTCATGGACGGCACGCTGAAAGTTTCGATGGGCGCCCAACCTTTACCCATTCCGCCGTTACGGATACGTTTGTCGTGTCCCGTTTCAGATACACCCGCGGCTGGTTCCCCGCCTTGGGAGATCCACAAGGCGCTGTCACGTCTTACGTTGTATCGAATGCAGGAGCGGGCGCGCAAAGAGATCGAACGAGGCAACTTCGATACCGCCACGCGGCAACTTCAGGCGCTTGCCGACAATTTGATGTCGCAGGGTGAACGCAGCCTGGCGCACACCATCGCGCTCGAGGTGGATACTCTCAAGAAACAACATTCCCTGTCTGCAGAGGGCAGCAAAAAGATGAAATATGGCACGCGCTCATTGTTCCTGGCGTCGCCGAAAAAGGAGTTGGTGCAATGATTATTTGTCCAAATTGCCAGCATGAAAACGTGGAAGGGGCTGTGTATTGCGTGGAGTGCGGTGCGCAGATCGATGGCGTGGAAACGCTGGTTACAAAGGCAATTACCGATCAAGAGATCGAAGAGGAACTGAGAAAGAAAGCGCCGCGCCCCGAAGCGGATTCCGTCCCCGCCAACAGCTGGCTCTCCCTGCATTTGATGGACAGCGGCAAGATCCTGCCGCTCGCTTCGCGCAACGAGTTCACGCTTGGGCGTCTGAGCGAAGGTCAGCCCATCATGCCCGATATCGATCTAACCCCGTATCAGGCGTATGCTTCCGGTGTTTCCCGTTTACATGCGGTTGTCAAACGCGATGCCAGCCGCGTGGTGGTGATGGACCTCGGCTCCTCCAACGGTACATACTTGAATGGGCGACGCCTCAACCCTCACATGGAGGAGGCGTTGAGTCACGGCGACATCGTCGCGCTTGGCAAACTCAAGTTACAAGTCCTTCTGCGGGATATTTGATCGCGCGGACAAAGGCATAAACCATGGCATACACGATCATCCTGCATATCATCGGAGAGTCCTCCGTTCTTTGCGAAATGGAGGAACTTCCCAAACCCACCGATACGATCATCACCGTGCAGAACCCGCGCCTGCGCGATGGCAAGGATATCCATTACCTCGAGGGGAATGTGACCAAGGTGATGTGGCCCATGAGCAAGATCGCCCTCATCGAGATCCTCGACAGCCAGGATGAGGAGAGCCTCATCGGCTTTGTCAGAGAATAACATGCCAGAAGAATTCGACCGCCGCCGCATCCTCGTCGTGGACGACGAGGAGCGCATGGTGCGATTCATCCGCATGAATTTGGAACACGATGGCTTTCAAGTGGCGGAAGCCTTCAACGGCAAACAAGCCATCCAGAAACTGCGCGATACAACCCCCGACCTGATCCTGCTCGACGTCATGATGCCCGATATTGACGGTTTCGAAGTGCTCGAAACCATCCGTGAGGGCAGTACCGTACCGGTCATCATGCTCACCGCCAAGGGTGAAGAGGATGACCGCGTGCGCGGACTCGAACTCGGCGCGGATGATTACATCACCAAACCGTTCAGCCCGCGTGAAATGGTCAGCCGCGTCAAAGCCGTCATCCGCCGCACCGAGGGCGCCAGCGGCTCGATGCACGACATCATCGAAGTGGACGAACGACTCAAGATCGACTTCGACCGCCGCGAAGTGTGGCTCGAAGGTAAGCTCGTCAAACTGCGCCCGACAGAATACCGCCTGCTCTATCACTTGGTGCAAAACGCCGGCTGGGTGGTGACGCACGACCAGATCCTCGTGAAAGTGTGGGGCTATGAATATCGCGACGAACCGCACTACGTCCGCCTCTACATCAACTACCTGCGCCAAAAACTGGAGAAGGATCCCGCCAACCCGAAGTACATCCTCACCGAGCGCGGTGTGGGGTATCGGTTCGTGGATTACAAGAGGCAGAAGGCGTAAATTTTCATACATTTTTTTGACAAAAAGCCTGCGTGTTTTTAACGCAGGCTTTTTATATTAGGCGCAGAAAATCCAACCAATACGAAAGGAAGGTTACTATGTCCAATTTAATCCGTTGGGAACCCGCCCGCGAATTCATGACCCTGCGCGAGGCGATGGATCACCTGTTCGACGACGCGTTCACGCGCCCGCTCTCCCTCAGGGACGGCTGGTCTGTGCCTGCGGTCGATATGTACCAGACCGACGATGAGGTCGTTGTGAAAGCGTCCATCCCCGGCTTCAAGGCGGAGGATGTGCAGATCAACGTGACCGGCGATATCCTCACCCTGCGCGGCGAAGTGAAGCGCGAAGAGGAGAAACAGGAAAAAGCCTGGCACATCCGTGAACAGCGCTGGGGTTCGTTCGAGCGCTCCGTCGCCATGCCGACCGCGGTTGTGGCGGACAAGGCGAAGGCTGAGTTCGAGAACGGGATCCTTACCGTCACCCTCCCCAAGGCGGAGGAAGTGAAGCCGAAGACGATTACCGTCAAGGCGAAGTAAGTTTCAGTGGAGCGGGATGTCATCCCGCTCCACGTTCTTTTACGGAGGGAAGGCGCAGGGAGCGGAATCAATTTCCCCTGTCGGTTGAGGCGGTTCGTCATCTTGGGGTAAAATTCAGCCATGCCAAAAGGAATTTCCAAACAACGAGTGATGCTGGTGGATGACCACGAGGTGGTGCGCGTGGGGTTGCGGTCTTTGCTGGAGAGGCATCCGCAGTTCGACGTGGTGGGCGAGGCGAGTTCGGCGCGTGAAGCCATCCAAAAAACGGACCTGCTCAAACCCGACGTGGTGGTGATGGACATCCGCCTGCCGGGCACTTCAGGGATCGAAGCCTGCGAACAGATCGTGACCAAGCATCCCAAAACCAAGGTGATCATGCTGACCTCGTATGCCGAGGATGAGATGTTGTTCTCGGCGATCCGCGCGGGGGCGGCGGGTTATGTGCTGAAACAGATCGGCAGTGACGATCTGGTTAAGGCGCTCGAAGCGGTGGGACGCGGCGAGGCGCTCCTCGACCCGGCTGTGACGCAACGCGTCTTTCAGGAAGTGCGGCGCGCGGTGAAGAACGAGGAGGCGTCGGCGTTCTCGCATTTGAGCCAGCAAGAGAAACATGTGCTGTTGCTCGTTTCGGAAGGGCGGACGAACCGCGAGATCGCCAAGCAGTTATTTTTGGGCGAGGGCACGGTTCGCAATTACGTGTCGAGCATCCTCTCGAAGTTGAACGTGAACAACCGCGCCGAAGCCGCCGCGTACGCGGTGGAACATAATTTGAAGGAATATATTTCGTCGTAATACTTATAGGTGCCGCTTAGGGTGGTTCCGATGGTGAAGGTACGTTTGACACCCCACATTTAATGTTCAACTTAGTCTCCAACTTAATAGAACTATTCTTTATCCACTCGTTGTGAGCCTAATCCTGCATCAAGTGCCATGAGCATTAACTTGGCGCGGTCGGTGGCTTGCACTTTCAGCAATACATTCGAGATGTTGTTGCTGACAGTTTTAGGGCTAAGGTTTAGGGATTCAGCGATTTCGGAATTGGTTTTGCCCTGCGCAATCAGTTCCAAAATTTCCCGTTCTCGAGGGGTTAGCTCATCAAAAATGTGATGGGGTGTATTGGGTACGGGGGTATTGAGATAACCCAGCACGCGTTGGGCTATGCCCGGGCTGAATATCGCTCCGCCATTCATCACTGTGTGGATGCCCCGTAAGAGTTCATCCTGCTCCGTGTTCTTGAGCAAATAACCGCGTGCGCCCGCGCGGATGGCAGGAAAGACCGATGTATCATCTTCAAAAACAGTGAGGACAAGGATGCCAATGTGTGGGCTGGCACGATGGATGCGGCGCGTGGCTTCGATGCCGTTGATGCCCGGCATTCGCAGATCCATGAGGATAACATCCGGCTGAAGAGAAGCCGCCAGTTCGATGGCTTCCTCTCCATTCTTTGCCTCTCCCAAGATTTCGATCCCCTCCTGAGCCGAGAGCAGGCTCCGCAAGCCGGTGCGCGTGATGGTCTGATCATCAGCGAGTAGGATTCGAACAGTGTTTGGCAGGTCGGATGATTTTTGCATCACTACACTTTATTCTTTCAATACGGGTAAATTGACTTGTACACGTGTTCCGCCAGCCGCATGTGATTCGATGAGGCAGATGCCGCCTACTTCGGCAGCGCGCGCTTGCATCGACAGGATGCCCAGCCCTCGGGGCGGTTGAGGCGGAATGCCACGTCCATCGTCAATGATCTCCATTTCCAACGAAGGTGAGTCGCCGTCCATGAACGCCAGTCTGATATGCGCAGAGCGGGCATCAGCATGTTTCTCGATGTTCGTTAGAGTTTCAAGGGCGATGTAATAGGCGGCCGTCTCGATCGCGGAAGGCAGATCGGGTATCTGCTCCTGTGCTTCGATCCGGATCAAAAAATTTTTCTGCATTTGGGCGCGCTCGCGTAAGGCTCCCACCAAACCGAGCAATTCCAGTTCAGGTGGATGGAGTTGATGAGCCAGATTGCGGACCTGCGTGATCGCATGATTCAACTGATGGGTGACTTCCGTCAGCAATCCACGCGCAGCTTCCGGATCGCGTTCGAAGATATTGGCAGCGTTTTCGGTTTTGCGCGCCAACCCTGCGAGTTGATGGCCGACTCCATCGTGCAAGTCACTGCCCAACCGGCGCCGCGCTTCTTCGCGCGCGGTTACGATCCTTAGGCGAGCGCGTTCGAGATCAGCGGATAGAAGCGTTGCATGAGCCGCAACACTGATCTGCTTTGCCAGATCCGTGAGGAGCGCTCGATCAGCCTGCGAAAGCGGTTCATTCGGAGCGCGCGAAGCGACCATCAATTCGCCAATCTTTTCGCCTGAATATATGAGGTGGAACGAATTGAGCGAGGGGAGGTTTGAATCTCCAACTCCGCCGTAGGATGCGACGATCTTTTCCCCATCCTTCAACTTGATCGCGGTGTAAGGCAATTTGAGGGCATGAGCCACCGTTTTCACAGTGAGAGGCAGGGTCGACGATGGTTCGAGCGCTTCTTCTAATTGTTGACCAAGTCGAGTGAGAACGCGATACGGGTCATCCCGCTCGCCATACATCAGCCGGTTGACGCCGCGTTGCAGACGCTCGCGCAGAGGTTGGAAAACCAAAGCCACCACACCTGCTGCGCTGAGTGAGATTGCGAGATTTCCCTGGCTTTGAAAAAGACTCCCGAGGCCGCCGATGATCATGATGTAGATTCCGATAATGAGCGTGGTCAGTGTGCCGTAAACGAGTGTGCGATTGATGACAACATCAATATCCCAAAGCCTGTATCGCTGGATGGAAAATGCCGCCGCCACGGCGATGAAGATCTGAGTCCCAATTACAGTGAACGGCAAGCCAAAGATGTTGTACGCCACCATCCGAAAGACCCAGTCACCGGTATCGCCGACGATGAAGATAAAATAGAGTTCGTTGATCAATTGTCCCGTGACGGCAATGACGAGGGCGTACACCACCCATTTGATTTGTTGCCGCTGGGAA